>CAYZNA010000227.1:0-6273 GCA_964478665.1 uncultured Anaerolineales bacterium | reverse complement strand
CCGCCCGGTGGGTCGCCCCTGCCCGGTGGGTCGCCCCCGCCCGGTGGGTCGCCCCTGCCCGGTGGGTCGCCCCCGCCCGGTGGGTCGCCCCCGCCCGGTGGGTCGCGGGCCGGGTCTGGGCGCCGCGTGTGCCGCACCATGAAGAGCAGGCTGGCGGTGGCCAGGGCAGTGGTGTGGGTATCGAAGGCGCCGAAGTGCGCCAGTTGGATGTGAATCACCGCCACGGCCAGCAGCGTCGCCGCCAGCAGCCCGGCCGCCGGGCCGAACAGCCGTCGGGCCAGGAAAAAGCTGAGGAGCACGGTCACCGTGTCCATCAGGGCAGAAAGCGCCCGCCCCACCAGCAAGAAGTGGTCGTAGGGACTGCGTCCCGGCAGATTCAGCAGATCGGAGAGCAGGCCGGGCGGCAGGCCGCCGAGGCGCTGCCCCGGCGCATTCAGTCCCGCGCCGGCCGCGGCCAGCAGGTAGAGCGGCAGGTGGCCGTAGGCGAACGGACGCGGCTGGCCCTGCGGCGACCGGATGCCGGGGGAGTGGACCCCGGCCGGCCAGTAGTAGGGATTGAGCGGGCTGCGCCCCGGGTCGAGGGCCGCCGCGAGGTCGGGCGGCCAGGCGATGCTGGTGGCCACCCAGACGATGTAGCGCTCATCCGGGTGGGCGTGAGCCAGGGCGTCCCAGTCCAGATGCTGGAAGCGCAGCCAGGCAGCAAGAACGAGGATAAGCGCAAGGCCGGCGGCCCGGAGCAGGGGCAAAGCTGGATTCGGCGGGCGTTGCTGGCCCTCGCGGTCGGGGTCCATGCGCGCGGTCCGCGCCCCTATTCCTCGTCCAGCCGCAACACGGCCATAAAAGCTTCCTGGGGCACTTCCACTTTCCCCACCATCTTCATCCGCCGCTTCCCGCGCTTCTGGCGAGACAAGAGAGCTTTTTTTCGGCTTACATCACCCCCGTAACATTTCGCAAGGACGTCCTTTCTTTCCGCATGGACGTTGGCGCGCGAGATGACCCGGCCCTCGGCGGCGGCCTGGATAGGGACCACGAACAACTGGCGTGGGATCAGCTCCTTGAGCTTGCTGACCATGCGCTGGCCCTTGTGGTAGGCTTCTTTTTTGTGCACGATCATCGCCAGCGCGTCCACCGGCTCGCCGTTGATCAGCACCTCCAGCTTGACCAGCGTCTCCGGCCGGTAGGCCGAGAAGTGGTAGTCCATGCTGGCGTAGCCGCGCGTGCGCGATTTGAGCTGGTCAAAGAAGTCTACGATCAACTCGCCGAGCGGGATCTCAAAGTTGAGCAGCACCCGGCCCGGCGCAGGATACTCCTGCGAGAGAAAAACGCCGCGCCGGCCGGTGGTCAGTTCCATCACCGGGCCATAATAGATCTCGGGCGTGAAGATCTGAATCTTCATCCACGGCTCGCGGATCTCGGCGATCTGGTCTTCGACCGGCAGGTCGGCCGGGGAGTCAACCAGCCGCACCGCGCCGTCGCGCATCAGCACCTCGTATTCCACCGAGGGGGCGGTGGCAATGATGTCGAGGTCGTATTCGCGCTCCAGCCGCTCCTGAATGATCTCCATGTGAAACAAGCCCAGAAAGCCGCAGCGGAAGCCGAAGCCGAGCGCCTGCGAGGTCTCCGGCTGGTAGACCAGCGAGGCGTCGTTCAGTTGCAGCTTTTCCAGCGCGTCCTTCAGGTCGGCGTAGTCCTCGCCCTCCACCGGGTAGATGCCAGCGAACACCATCGGCTTGACCGCGCGGTAGCCGGGCAGCGGCTGCGTCAGCGGGCCGGCGGCCAGGGTGATGGTATCGCCCACGCGGCACTCGCGCACGGTCTTCAACCCGGTGGCCACGTAACCCACCTCCCCGGCCGACAGCTCATCGCCGGGGGTCAGGCCGGGGGTGAACGTGCCAATCTCCACCGGCTTGAGGTGGGTCGCGGTAGCCATCAAAAGTAGCTCGTCGGTGCGGCGGATGCGGCCATCCACCAGCCGCACGTAGGCCACCACACCTTTGTACGAGTCGTAGTGCGAATCGAAAATCATGGCCCGCAGCGGCGCGCCGGCGTCGCCGCGTGGGGGTGGTACGCGCTTCACCACCGCTTCCAGCACCGCCTCCACGTTCAGCCCACTCCTGGCCGAGATGCGCACCATCTCCTCGGCGGGCGCGCCCAACAGATTGGCGATCTCCTCCGCCACCTCGTCCGGGCGGGCGGAGGGCAGGTCAATCTTGTTGATCACCGGGATGATCTCGAGGTCGGCGTCGAGCGCGAGGTACAGGTTGGCCAGGGTCTGGGCCTCGATGCCCTGGGTGGCGTCCACCACCAGCAGCGCGCCCTCGCAGGCATTCAGCGCCCGGCTGACCTCGTAGCCAAAATCCACGTGGCCGGGCGTGTCAATCAGGTTTAGCTCGTAGGCCTGGCCATCGGCGGCGGTGTAATTCATGCGCACCGCTGAGGCCTTGATGGTCACACCCTTCTCGCGTTCGAGGTCCATCGCATCGAGGATCTGCTCGGTGGTGTCACGGTCCGGCACCGTGCCGGTCAGGTGCAGCAGCCGGTCGGCCAGGGTGGATTTGCCGTGGTCTATGTGGGCAATGATGCAGAAGTTACGGATGTGGGTGTGTTCCAAAGGTGAGGGCCTCGTATTCCGTGAATCAACTTGCTCCCCTGAGCCGCTGCTCCAACTGAGCGCGGCTAACGGTCGGCTGCCCGCGCCGTTCTGCGATCAGCCGCCAGAACTCGCCATTGCTCCCCATCTCCAACTGCTCCTCATCCATCCCTTCGACGCCGATGATCAGCGCGACGGGTCTGCCGTCCCGGGTAATGATGATGCGGTCGCGCTGGGCATCCAGCACGCAGGCATCCAGGGTTGCCTGTTTCAAGTCAACCTTTGTCATATTAATCCCTCCGTCGTCTTGTGTGGCGGCTTGCGGCGAATGGCACGAATCAGCACAAGTTCGGCCTCCACATGCACGTCATAGAAGACACGATAGCCGCCGACACGAAGTTCCCAGACAGGTTCGATATGCTCCCACAGCGGAACCAGCCCGACAAGAGGCTTCCTGTTCCTGGTCTGCCGTGCTGGCTCAAATGCTAACTGGCTTTCGATGCTGTCCAGGATGCGTCTGCGGTCATAGGCACGCACACCAGCGAGGTCAGCAGCAACGCCTTCGGAATATTCCTGGTTCTGATACTTGACGTGAATGTGGGGCAGATGATGCCGCCGCATATCGGCCTCGAGGTGAGCCGCCCGCCGTCGCAGGCGAGGCTGCCTTCACTCTACGTCAGCCTGGCGGGCAAGACAAGTGTCCATTCGCGGCCGCCAGGCGGGTCGGCTCCACCGAGTTGTTAGGCGCCAAGGTTGGCAATTGCAGTCAACTCGTGGCGCATCGTGCCGTCCACATCGTCGAGCAAGGCGAGAGCTCTGAGGTCGGCCTGCCTTCGTAGTTTGGTAAGGATCTGGTGCCCAAGTATGTAGCCTGCTTCAGATACGCCCTCGACTTCAAGCCAGGAGCCGAAGAAAGGGCTTACGGGGTCATTGGCCTCGGCCGTTGCAATGAATAGATGGGCGAGCCGCGCGCTAGCCGACGGTTCCGGACGTTCCTCGTCGGCTACGAAGGAACGACGAGCGCGATACCGCGGGCGGGAGGAGCAGATGGTCTCCTCGCAGAGGCAGGCAAAGCCCTCGGAATAGAGTTGCCAGTAGGGACCTGTGGCGGTTGGCTTCGAATGCTCTGTGCGGAGATGGTCATGGAAGAGGTGTGCGAGCTCATGTGAAAGTAGCGCGCGGATTGAGTCTGGATCGCACCAGTCTTCCTCGGCGATGTTCTCGAGGCCAAGAAGGACTGCAGGTAGGTTTCCATACGTGGTTGCCCAGCCCGCGCCGCATCCTATTCCGACGTGGACAAGAAAGTGGACAGAGAGCCTGAACGAGAGTGCCTTCTGAACCTCTGTCCAGACGTCTTGCGCGAGATCAAGGATGTTGGCGCGGGCCTGCTGCATAGGACGCAAGCGAGCAGGGACATACGGGAAGACCCTCTCTGCCGCTACGCGCCTCCAGTCGATACCCTGGGAGGCGTAGTCCGCTACCTGCTTCTGAAGGAGCTCGGGATAGGGAGCGAGGTAGTTCGTGGCCCACGCTTCGACTTGCCTTTCAATGGAGAGAGATTGGGACTCTGCCCAGAAATGCAGGAATTCAGGGAAGGTGTCAGTTAGAGTGGAACGGGAGATCCTTGCCATCGCAACGCGGCCTTGGCGCCTAACAAAGTAGTACATGGAAACGATGATTCCGTAAAACATCGAGAGGACTGCCATAGCCTCACGCTCCTGTGTGTCTGTACTCCTGCCAGCGCCTGCGCCTCCCAACCACGAGTGCGATGACCGGGATAACTTCCAGCCCGGCGTCCAGCGCCAGATACAGGTTGGCGAGCGTCTGGGCCTCGATGCCCTGGGTGGCGTCCACCACCAGCAGTGCGTCCTCGCAGGCGGCCAGCGCACGCGAGACCTCGTAGGAGAAGTCCACGTGGCCACGGGAAGAAGTATAACCGATTTTGGCCGGGGCTTCGCGGGGGTGCCGCGGGCGCGGATGGATTTGTGGGAAACCCGACCGGAAGTCAGGTGAGGCGCAGGGGTTGGCTGACCTTCGCTCAGGGCAGTCCCAGCCAGCGACGGGCCATCATTGTGCCGAGGTCAATCATCGGGTCCTTCACGCTGCCGGACAGATCGCCGAGGAACGTGCGAACCTTCGAGAGGTCGCCGCGCGTGAGCGGGCCGATTAGTTTCTCGTTTTCGCGCAGCCAGCGAGCGGGATCGGGCAGCGAGCGGCTGATCTGGTTGCGGGCAACCCAGATGGCGAACGCGCCGCCGGCGAGGCGGTAGCGGCCCGGCGGAATGTGCTCCAGCACGCCGGCTTCGGTCAGGGCCGCGAGTTGGCGGGAAAAAACGCGCGTGAGGCTTTCCAACTCGCTCAGCCGGTGCGTGCCCAGATCAATATCCTGCAGGGTGAACATCAGCGCGAGGGTCTGCGCGCCCTCGCTCTCACCCAGATGCCGCCACATGTCGGCGAAGTGAAGGCCGGCAGCTTCGACCAGGTCGTGAGCGAAGGAAAGATATTCATCTTCCGCCAGTCGCCGGCCCGATGCCCGCGCTTCCCACAGCAACGAGGCCGCCTGCTGAAGCAGGTACGGATGGCGGCCGGCCAGCGACAGAATCACGCGCCGGTCGCGCGGCGTAAGACAGGCCTCCCGGTCAAGGTCGAGCAATTGCTGCGCTTCCGCTTCCGGGAACGGTCTCAGGCGCAATTCGCGAGCGATGTTGAACAGGGGCGAGCCGCCGGGCTGCGGTTTGAGTTTTTCGGCCAGATCGTTGAGGCGGATGAGGTCGGCGCGGCTGGCGCTCACGTAGCACAACGCCCGGGATGTGCTGGCCAGGGTGCGTAACGTTCCCCAGAACTCCATCCGGGCCAGCCCGGCGTGGCCGAGGAGCATCTCCAGTTCGTCCAGCAGAAGAACCAGCCTTCCGCCGTTCCGCTGAATCTGGGCGAAGGCTGCTTCGAGAAAGGCGGCGGAAAAACCACCGGCCTGCAGGCGCGGGCCAAGTTCAGCGGTCAACTCGACGTCGTTCCACTCGCTCAGAGCCTCCGCAAGGGCCGACTGCCAGAAGGTGGCCGGAGTGGTATCGGCGGGGAGGTCGAAACCATTGCGCCGGACGAACGCCCAACGGCCCGGCACCAGCCGGTGCTCCCGGCGGGTAGCGGGATCGGCCAGATAGTGCAACAGTGAGGTTTTACCGACGTGAGGTTCGCCAACCACGGCGACGCTTTCAGCATTGGTGATCCGCGAACACAGAGAGCGAATCTCGTCCGCCCGGCCAATGAAGTTGGGCCGCTGGACGACCTTTCCGACGCGGAAGGGGTTGGCGGGGAACATGGGGGGAGCGAGGCCCTATGGGCGCGGCGTGAATATCGGCGGCAGCGGCCGGGTGGGCGTCAGGGTAGGCGTGGGGCCGTAAGTCGGCGAACGGGTGATGGGTGGCGAGGGCGTGGGCGTGAAAACCTGATAGCCGGCAAGACTCCAGAAGCGCACACTGCCATCCAACGATCCAGAAGCCAGCAGGCTGCCATCCGGCGAGAAGGCCACGGAGAGCGGCAAACTGCCATGCCCCGAAAGGGTGCGCAGTTCCTGACCGGTGGACACGTCCCATATCCTGACCGTGTTATCGTGGGAGCCAGAAGCCAGCAGGCTGCCATCCGGCGAGAAGGCCACAGAGACCACCGCACTGCCATGCCCCGAA
>CAYZNA010000226.1:0-6336 GCA_964478665.1 uncultured Anaerolineales bacterium | reverse complement strand
CGCCGGGCACAGGTTCGGGCGACCCGCCGGGCACAGGTTCGGGCGACCCGCCGGGCACAGGTTCGGGCGACCCGCCGGGTCGCCCCTACGGCCACAGCGGTCGCCGGATCCGCCGGTCGGCCTCGTAAAAATCGAGCCGTCTGTGGCCGACGCGAATCACCTTCCCCATTCTGTTGGACCTCGACTTGAATTGGGGCATGCGAAACAGTTGCCGCAGCAGGGTCGGGATTTCGTGGAGTTCTTCTCCCGGATTGGTTACGGTGACGATGCAGTACTGGCTGTGGGCGCGCACTCTCCGCCAGAAATCAGCCACGTTGATCGTGACAAAAGTCGCCCGGTCAACGCCGAGGAGCAGGGTTGGGATGGCATCGTCCTTGATCAATGAGCCGGGCCGCAGGGTGGTCACAGATACGACCTGGCCCGGATACCACCGGGAGATAGCGTTGATGATGCGCTGATCGTGAATGTTTTCGTCAACAACAATCATAGATCAGGCGGGGGAAAGTTACAGTCGCTCGGTGGACTGGACCAGCGCCCGATCGGCAAGCTGGATGGCCTCTTTGACGGCCTCCGGGGAAAGGTTGCTGGACGAATAGGCGCGAACCAGCTGTTCGACAGTATCGCCGGAAGCGATCCGTGAAAGGATCACGCTCACCTCGAGGCGGGAGTACTTAAACGTTGGCCGGCCTCCGCACACCCCCGGAGCAGCAACAACAAACTTGCCCAGTGGGTAGAATTCGTATCGCTCGCCCCCGAACATTTCGAATACTGGCTGTAAGGACGGTTTTGATTTCACGGCTCTCATGCTGGTTTCCCCTGTACTGTCCCGCTGCTATTATACCCCGCCGTAGCCTTCAAGACGGCCTCCAACCTCGGCGCAATCGCCGACCAATCGTACTCGCGCTCCACGAAGGCTCGCCCGGCCCGGCGCAGGCGTTGCCTCAGGGCCTGGTCGCGCAGCAGCCGCAGCACGGCCCCGGCAAAGTCGGCGGCGCTGTCTGCCAGCAGCAGTTCTCGCTCGTGGGCCACGGCGAAGCCCTCCGCCTCTCGCGCGCTGCTAAAGCTCACCAGAGAGTCTTGATGCCTGACACTGCGATTTTTCGGTCGCGACTGAGCAAAGGAAGGCCGAAATGGGACGCCGTGGCAGCGATAATGCGGTCTGGCATATCTGGCACGCTCGAGCGGTCTATCACCTGCACTCCCAGGGCTATTGGGCCATCGAGCGGGATGAGCACCAGTACGCTGCCCGGCGTCTCTAATTCATGCTTCAGTTTACTGAAGGCAGCCTTCGGCACCCGCCCCTTTTCAGTCAGATAGGCGATCTCGACAATACAGATCGTGGGAACGCCAACAGGCTCGGCGCGCTCCACGGCATCGGCAAAGATGGCCCGGGCCGTAGTTGAGAGGCGCGGATCGTCCAGCAGATACCAGACTAACGCGTGAGTATCGGTGACGGCAATCATCAAAAGTCCCGGTCAGCGAAGTCTCCCCACATTTCTCGACGCGCTGCGGCAATATCCTCGTCGGCTATGGCGAAGCCCTGCCACAGCCCCAGGAGAGGGCGCAGCGCATTCTTGTGCGGCTCGCCCGGCAACTGCTGCATCAATCCGGCCAGGATCTGCTCCGCCAACTGCAAGCGCGCGCGGGGGGGGAGCCGATTGGCCATCTGAAGAATCGTGCCCGGCACGGGTGGCTGGTCTATCATTTCTTCTGACTCCTGCTGCCAGTCCAGTATCATGGCTGCGAACCTGCGAGTCAATTATACCCCGAGATAGGCAGCCTCCATTGTGGGCGCAATCGCCGACCAGTCGTACTCGCGCTCCACGAAGGCCCGCCCGGCCTGGCGCAGGCGTTGCCTCAGGGCCTGGTCGCGCAGCAGCCGCAGCACGGCCCCGGCAAAGTCGGCGGCGCTGTCTGCCAGCAGCAGTTCTCGCTCGTGGGCCACGGCGAAGCCTTCCACGCCGAGCGCCGTGGAGACCACCGGCGCCCCCAGCGCCAGGGCCTCCAGCAGCTTAAAGCGCGTGCCGCCTCCCATTCGCAGCGGCATCACGTAGGCCGCCGCCCCGCCAATGTAGGGCCGGATGTCCGGCACGTCGCTTGCCAGCAGCACACCGGGGCGCGCCGTGAGGGCCAACAGCCCGGGGTGGGGGTTCCGTCCGGCCATCAGGAACTGCACCTCGGGCAGGGTGGCCCGCACCTGCGGCAGAATCGCGCGCACGAACCAATCGGCAGCATCCACGTTGGGGCGGTAGTCGAGCTTGCCGGTGAACACCAGTGGGCGCTCGCCGCGCGCGCCGGCCCCCGCCAGCTCCGGCCCGGGTTCCCGGCCAGGGCTGTAGGGGTAGTCGGCCAGGCGCAGGCCGTTGGGGACCACCACCGGCTGCACCCCCGGCGCGATCTGGCGCAGGGCAGCCGCATCCTCGCGCGAGACGCAGGTCACCACGTCCGCCGCGCGGCAGACCGCGGCCTCGAAACGCCTCAAGCGCGGCCACTGGGTCAGCGAGTACAACGCTCCCGGCCAGCCCCCGAGCGCCTTGATCGGGGGCCAGCGCACCGGCCGGGCCACGTCGGCAAGGAAAGCGCTGCGCTGCAACAGATATTCCACGTTGTGCGCGTCGTAGACCAGCCGGGCGCGCGGCGCCAGCCCCCGTACCAGCGGCAGCGCGCGCGCCATTTCCAGCCCCTCGATTTGCACCGCGTCGAAGGAGCGGCGCTTCAGCAGTTGGCGCAGCGCGGCGTCGAACGCGCGCGAGGCCAGCCGGTAGCTCAGGTCCGGCCGGGGTGAGAGCTGCTGGCCCAGCCGCGCCAGCGGGGAGCGGCGCGGCAGCGGCGCGGTAACCACCTCGTGCAGGCATTGCCGCACCGGACCGGCGTCTTCCCCCGGGGCAGCGAAGGTGAGCAGGGTGATCGCGTGCCGCGCGGCCAGCTCGCGCACCAGCCCCCAGTTGCGCAGCGCGGTCCCCTGGTGGGGCGGGTAAGGCAGGGCAGGAGTGAGGAAGAGCAGGTTCATTGCCCCAGCACCCTGCGATACAGCGCCGCCGTCTCCCGCGCGGCCTTCTCCCAGCTAAACTGCCTCACCCGCTCCAGCCCGCGCTGGCGCAGGTTCTGGCGCAGCGCCGAATCGCTCAGGGCGCGGTAGAGCTGGCCGGCCATCTGCTGCGGGTCGTCCGGCTCGAGGCGCAGGGCGGCCTCCCCGGCCAGTTCCGGCAGGGAGGCCCGGTCGGCGATCAGGGCCGGCAGGCCGCAAGCCATCGCCTCCAGCAGCGGGATGCCAAAGCCCTCATAGTGCGAGGGCAGCACAAAAGCGGCCGCGCCGTTGTACAGCGCCGGCAGGTCGGCGCCGGGTATCTTCTCCAGCAGGCGCACGTGGGCCGCCAGGCCCAACTCCTCAATCAGCGCCAGGGTCGAGTCAAACAGCCAGCCGCGCCGCCCGGCCAGCACCAGCAGCGGGGCGTCCGGGGTTTTCGCCCGCAGCAGGGCGCAGGCTCGCAGCAAGCCGGGGATGTTCTTGCGCGGCTCAAAGGTCCCCACGAAGAGAATGTAGCCCGGCCGCAGGCCCAGTCTGTTCAGGACTGGCGTCACTTGCTCGGGGGGTAGGGGGCGGAAGTCCGGGTCGCAGGCCAGGTGGATCACGCTGATTTTCTCCGCCGGCGCGCCCAGCAGCCGGATCAAATCATCGCGGGTGGCCGCCGAATCGGCTGAGATGTGGTCGGCGCGGCGCACCGCCCACGCGATCTGGCGGTTGTAGTAGCGCCGGCTCTCCGCAGTGAGGAACTGTGGGTAGAGCAAGAAGGTCAGGTCGTGCACCGTGATCACCTGCCGCCGGGCGCCGTACAGTGGAGGGATGAAGTCCGGCGAGTGCAGCAGGTCCAGCCGGCGAGGCGCCAGTTCGAGGCTCAGGGTGAGGGCTTCCAGCCGGTGATGGGCCGGAGTCCACAGCTCGGCCCGGCTCCCCGGCCGGGAGAAAGTTTCCTCGTGGCCGCGGCGGTGAAAGATGGTATAGCGGTTTTCCCCGTCCAGCTCGGGCAGCCGGGTGGCAAGCTGGCGGATGTAGCGGGAAATGCCGCCCCCGGTGTAATAGGTCAGGCGCGCGTCCAGTCCAATGTGCACGGCCCAACTATAGCGGCAGGCGCGCCGCCTGACAACCCCGTGCTATAATCGCCCGCAGCGGAC
This sequence comes from uncultured Anaerolineales bacterium, assembly GCA_964478665.1. Taxonomy (GTDB): domain Bacteria; phylum Chloroflexota; class Anaerolineae; order Anaerolineales; family CAYZNA01; genus CAYZNA01. Next base: position 2,163 of record CAYZNA010000226.1, on the reverse strand, counting down.
GCAGCCCACTCATCCGGGGACCCATTTTTATGGATAACGAACAGGTGCTCAGAACGCTCAACTGGCTGGACGAGGAGCGTCGCAAGGACAAAGCCCAGATCGCTGCTTTGCAAGAGCGGGTGGTTGATCTGGAGAAACGATTGCTCGAACAGCACAAGCGCGTCCAGGAAGTGGATACCAACCTGAGCGCCGTGGCCGGCACCATCCCGCGCCCGGCGCGCATTGACGAATCGCTGGACAAGCTGCGCGGCGACCTGCTGAAGCAGATTGAGACCGTCGAGACGCGGCGCGCCAACTCGGAACGCGAAGCCGAAAAGCTGCGCAACCTGGACCGGGAGGCCATCAACAAGAATCTGGCGGCGCTGCGCAAAGGCCTCGAGCCGCTGCCGCAGGTGCAGAAGGATGTTCAGGCCCGGCGCGAGGAAGAGGGGCGCCTGACGCGCGAGATGCGCGAACTGACGCTCAAAGTGGCCGACTACGCCAAACTGGACGAGGACCGCGCCCGCAGCCAGACCCTGCTGGACGAAGGCCGCCGCCAGGACAACCGCCGCATCGCCGATTTGCAGAGCGAATACGCCGATTTGCGCAAGAAGCTGGACGAACTGCGGCCCAGGATTGAGGGGTTGGAGGACCCCATCCGCCGCATGGAAGCGCGGGTGAATGAGGTGGTGCAGGCCGAGAGCGAGCGCCGCACTCAGCAGATCTCGTTCATCGAGCAGCAGGCGCTGGTCAACGCCGAGCGCGAACGCGCGTGGGCCGACTGGCAGACCCGCCTGGATGCGCTGCACGCCGAGGCCGAGGACTTCTCGCGCCAGATGGAGAACTACTCCGAGACCCACCGTAACATGAAAAAGCTGATTGACTCCTTCCAGCCCATATTGGACCGGCTGGAACGGCGCATCAACGAGGCCGGTGAGATGCAGCGGCTGGCCGAGGACCGCTTCCGCCAGGAGTGGGCCGCCTTTCAGGCCGACGAACAGAAGCGCTGGACGACCCACATGCTCCTGCGCGACGAGCAGTGGCGCGAGAACGACCGCCAGTTGCAGCGAGTGCTCGACCGGACGGCTGCGGTGGAAGAGCACATCAGCGAGGTGCGGGACCTGGTGCGCGACATCCCCGAAGTAGACCAGCGACGCCTGCAAAGCCTGCTCAATCTGGTGCGCGACTGGGTGGCCGAGCACGAGCAGACCTTCGTACAGGTGCGCTAGTGCGCGTCATTGGCACCGCCGGACACGTAGATCACGGCAAATCCACCCTGGTGCAGGCCCTCACCGGCATCAATCCCGACCGGCTGAAAGAGGAGCAGGAGCGGGAGATGACAATTGACCTGGGCTTCGCCTGGCTCACCCTGCCAGATGGCCAGGAGGTGGGCGTGGTGGACGTGCCCGGCCACCGCGATTTCATCGAAAACATGCTGGCGGGGGTGGGCGGTATTGACGCCGCGCTGTTTGTGGTGGCTGCCGACGAGGGCGTCATGCCCCAGACCCGCGAGCACCTCGCCATCCTGGATTTGCTGAACATCCCGGCCGGGGTGGTGGCGCTCACCAAAAGTGATCTGGCCGAAAGTGAGGAGTGGATGGAGCTGGTCGCCGCCGACCTGGCCGACGTGCTGGCTCCCACCGCCCTGGCCGGCGCCCCCGTTGTTCCGGTTTCGGCCCGCACCGGCGCCGGCCTGGAGGCCCTGCCGGCCGCGCTGACCGCCTGTCCGGCGGACACCCCGCCCCGACCCGACCTCGGCCGCCCGCGCTTGAGCGTGGACCGCGCCTTCAGCATTTCCGGCTTCGGGACGGTGGTCACCGGCACGGCGCTGGACGGCGCCTTTGCCGTGGGCGACGAAGTGACCCTGTACCCCTCCGGCAAGACCGCCCGCGTGCGCGGCTTGCAGACCCACAAGCAAAAGCTGGTACGCTCGCTGCCCGGCAGCCGGGTAGCCATCAATCTCTCCGGCGTGGACGTGTCTGAGATCGCGCGCGGCGAGGTGGTCGCCCCGCCCGGCGCCCTCGTCCCAGCGCGCCTGCTGGACGTGCAGTTCCGCCACTTGCCGGACGCCAGCGGGCCGCTGAAAGACAACGCCGAAGTCAAACTATTTGTCGGCGCGGCCGAAGCCGTGGCCACGGTCCGCGTTCTCGCGACGTGCCCCCAGAGCCAGGAGCGGGTCCCTGC
>CAYZNA010000225.1:0-6457 GCA_964478665.1 uncultured Anaerolineales bacterium | reverse complement strand
GGGGTCGGCGATGGAGAGCATGGGGATGATCTGCTCCTCCACCAGCGGCTTGTAGAACTGCTTGACCAGCCGGGTGGCGAAGTCGAGCATCTTGTGGACCTCGTCCTTCCTTTTAAGGGTGGCCTTCATCATGCGCTCCACCCCGTACATCTGTCCGGCCAGGGTAAACGGCCCCCATGCCGTGACCGTGACCACCACCTCATCCCCAATGGCTTGCGCCACCAGACGGGCAGCCTCGCGGATGTTCTGGATGACCGGGTCGTTCTCGATCACGGTCACGTCCAGCGCGTCCACTTCGCTGGCGGTCTCCTTGACGATCGTATCTTCCAGGTCCGGCGCGCCGAGGGGGCGTTCCTTGATCTTGCCCCCCATGGCGGCTGCCAGGTAGTTGTTGTACCCTGACCCAACGTACACAATCGGGCTGCGCAGCTCCTCGTTGGTCTTGATGAGCAAGTCGGCGTAGGCCTGCGGGTCGGCGACCAGCTCGCCGAACTGCTTGCCCCAGTGCCGGATGGTCCACACGCCGCCGCCGAAGACTGTGGCCGGTATAGCGCTGGTCGGCTGCATGTCGAAGGCAGCGAAGATAGCATCCTTAGGTTTCATTCTTATTTCCCTCCAACTGGCGGAACTTGTGAAAGGCCACCGACAGCGTGGACGATTCCGCGATTGCGCCCGCCACAAGGATAACGTCCATGATTTCGTCCAGGGTAGCGCCCCGGCGGCGGGCCGCCTTCATGTGCGCCTCCAGGCAGTGTTCACACATCAGGGCGGCCGAGGCGGCCACAGCGGCCAGCTCGGCTGTCTTTGGGTCAATCGCGCGCGGTGAATGGTACAGCGCCCGGCTCTGGATTGCGGCCGGGATGAAGGCTTCCGGGCGGCGGCCGAGCATGCGCGGCACCAGTCCGACCGCGCCGTAGTTCTCCTGGATCAGTTCTTGTAAGGCCTGGGTGGTAACTTCCGGGTCCTCAAGTAACGCCTCGATTTTGGCCAGTAGCTCTTCTCGGGTCATCGGCAAAAAGGCAGACGGGAGCTTTGCGAGTGCAAAGCTCCCGCTGCCACGGGTGCGCGCGTCCGGCCTAATACACGCCCCGGTCGTACCTGGGCGCCGGCAGATACTCCCACTTCTCGCCCTTACGGTGCTTGGCCGCGATGTCGAGCGTCTTGGCCGCATACTCAAAGGCGTAGGGGATGCCCGGCCCGCCGGGGACGAAGCCGGCGGCCAGCATGCCGACTGCTACGGCCTCGAAGATCTCCCCGTCGGTGGCGCCGGCCTCAATCGCCGGGACCACGTGGATGATGCAGCGGGGCGACATGTAGGCCACGCCGATGGCGGTGAAGATCAGCTCTTTGATCTTGCGCGGCAGGGCGCCATCGGCCCACACGCTGGCGTAGAAATCGGCAAAGCGTGCACCCACCTCCGGCGCAATCGTGTTGCTTACAGCAAACATGCGCGGGAGGAACAGCATCTTCTCTTTCATGTAGGCATTGGCTTCTTCTGGTGTCATGGTCTCTCTCCTGAAAAGTGACATGAAACGGGTGGATATGTGTGAAGTAGGTGTGTATCTCGCTCGGTTTTCCGCGTGCCTCCTTTCTTGTCCGTATTCCGGGACCGATGGCGGCCGGGTGACAACGCCACCCTGGCGGAATCGGTTCCCGGCCGCCCCCCGCCTTACATCGGGATGTGGAACCAGCCGCGCCGCCGGGCGATGGGCGTGTAGATCATCCACAGCACGAACAGGCCGGCAAACGCCAGATTCACCGGGTCGAAGGCGCGCACGTGCAGGTAGTACGCCAGCCCCAGCAGCAACGTTATGTCGGGCAGGCGCGCCAGCCAGCGCGGCGGCTTCCCGTTGGCGACCTGTATCTCGCCCGCGTAGTCCTCGTGCCCCGGCGGCAGCGGCAGGCCCCCGGCCCCCGGCGCGTCATCGGTGTTCATGTCTGGCGTACTCCCGCTCATTTTCCAGCATGCGGTACCCGGCGGCCTCCACGTCGTCAAACTGGCCGTGTCGCCAGGCCCAGTACCAGCCAATGCAAAACAGGATCAGGATGATGGCAAGGGTTGCCAGCACCAGCCATGTCCCCGGCAAGACCATTGCGATTTCGCTCCCTCGATTGACCTGCTTTGTCCAGCGTCCGCAGTTGCCTGTAGCCCGGGCGCCCGCGGGCTGCGACTGGAGCGATCAGGCGATACGGCGGGTGACCAGTTCGGTTTCCACGCTCACCGGCCGGGCCAGGATGCCACCCACGGGCGCCCGGGCTACCGGGGGTGGGCTACTTGAGCGTCAACATGTAGGCGATCAACGCTTCCAGATCATCCTCAGAAAGATAGTCGAAGGAGGGCATGACAGAGCCAGGCGAAACCGCTCGTGGGTCTTTGAAGTGCAACATGTGCCAGGCCGGGTTGTCGCCAATTCCCGGACGGCTGGCGACGTGTGACAGGTCCGGCCCCTGGCGCTCGGTGCCCCAGAAGACCGGGCTTTGATAATAGTAGTCTCCCGGCACGGACTCCGGCCCGATGTCGCCTTTCTGGTGGACCATGCTGCGGTCCGCCTCGGGGGGGCGCACCTGCTGGGTGTGGCAGTAGTGGCAGCCTTCGCGCTTGTAGATCTCCCGTCCGCGCAGTTCCAGCGCGGTGTACGGCCGCGCCAGCGGGGAGGGGCCAATGGGGTCCCGGGCCGGCAGAATGATGGTGACGATGACGCCCAGCAGCAGGCTGATGAGCGAGCCGGCGATCAGGTAGGCCAGGCCGGGCTTCATTCCCCGCCTCCCCCGGCGGCGCCCAGCGCGGCTACCGGGAGGGGCAGCGGCCCCCGGACAGTCTGCCACAGGTTATAGGCAAAGCACAGCACCCCGGCCCCGGTCAGCAAGCCGCCGAGCAGCCGCAGGGCAAAGTAGGGCTGCATCGAGCGCATGGTCTCGATGAAGGGGATGCTGTTGCTCAGCCAGTTCTGGCCCTGAATCAGCCCGGCCACCCACAGCGAGATCATAAAGATGCTCATGCCAACCGTGACCAGCCAGTAGTGCCACTCCGCCAGTTGGCGGCTGAAGAGCGGCCGGCCCACGAGCGCCGGCAACATGAGATAGATAGCGGCGAAGGCCCAGAAGCTGTAGTCGGCCACAAAGGCCAGGTGACTGTGGCCCACCACCCAGTTGGTGAAGTGCACGTACATGGAGAAGCTGCGGAAGGACTGGGCCAGGCCCTGCACGCAGGTAAACGCCCAGAACAGCGCTCCGGTCACCAGAAAGCGCAGCGCCACGTCCTGCGCGGCCCGCCCCCAGCGCCCGCGCATGGTCAGGAAGAAGTTGACCATGAAGGCCGTGGTGGGCACCACCGCCAGGATGCTGAACACCACTGTCAGGTACTCCAGCCAGTCCGGGGCCGGGCTGTAAAGCTGGTGGTGCTGGCCGGCCCACACGCTCCACAGGCCCCAGAACGCCAGGCGATGGCTGTACAGCGGGCGGTCGGCCAGGCGGGGTAGCAGATACAACGCCAGGCCAATGCCGGCGGTGGTAAACCACGCGTTGAACAGGTTGTGGACGTAGAAGTAGTTGACGATGTTGTCGGTCATCCCGGTGTATGCACCGGAGGGGTCCCAGGCTTTGTTCCCCACGGCGTAGACCGGGATGCGGATGACCGCCGCGGCGAGGAAATTCCACAGGCTGATGTAGATCTTTGGCTCATTGCGGCGCTGCACCGTGCCCCACAGGTTTACCACCAGCAGCCCCATGCTGAGCACGAAGAGCAGGTCCAGCGGCCAGATCAGCTCGGCGTATTCGCGCCCCTGGGTCAGGCCCAGTGGCAACGTGACCAGCGCGCCGAGCATCATCAGGTTCCACAGCCACCAGTGGAGGTGAGCCAGCCGCTCGCTGTACAGCCGGGCGCGGGTCAGGCGCGGCAGGATAAAGTAGATGGCGCCCATGTAGGTCTGCGACAGCCAGCCGAAGATCATCAGGTTGACGTGGGCCGGCCGCAGGCGGCCAAAACTGAGATAGGGTTTGATGGCGAGGGGCAGGGGATCGTACAGCCCCGGGACGTACAAGAGGGTGGCCAGAATCAGGCCGAAGGCCCCCGGGACCAGCAGCCAGACGAGGGCTGCGTAAAAGAAGCGACGGCTGGCGCTGCCGGGGGCGGAACTGAGCAGGGCTTCCACGCGCATGCTCCCGCAGTCAGAAGCTCAACTGGCCGGTGCAGCGTGCCGCGTAATCAATCAACACCGCGCCTCCTCTCAACGTGACCCCCTCGATCAAATCTTCCGCCCGGATGCCGCGCACGTTGGCGGTCTGTTCGCACACCTCCACCCGCACGCCCATCTCCTGCGCCTCCTGAAAGCGCTGCAGGATGGTCGGCTGGCCCGGCTTGCTCTGGTCCAGCCTGGTGACTTTGTCTTTGACCATGGTATCGGCCCCGGCTTGCACGCAGTACACCACGGTCTCGAAGCCCATGGCCGCTGCCAGCGAGGCGTACATGAAGGCCGAGCGCACAATCGGCGTGTAATCGTAGCCGGAGTCGAGCACCACCAGAAACAGCTTTTCGTCGGCCTCGGGTTGCGCCCCCTGGGGCTGCGGCGCTGCCGTGCTGCCCTTGCGCACCCAGAAGCGATAACGGCCCTGCGCCTCATCGGTGATCGCCACCAGCTCCGCGCCGGCCCGGGCTGCCCAGGTTTTCAGGTCGGGTCGGGTGTTTACGTCGTCCGTCACCACTTCCAGCACCTGGCCGGCGTGCATCTCGGCCAGGGCTTGCTCCGCCTTCAGAATCGGCGACGGGTACTTCAAACCTACACAGTCGAGCGTCTGGCTGGCTTTGAGCGGGGTCACTGTGTCCTCCTCTGGCGGGTGTAACAGGACGGATGGGGGCGAATTACGCCCAAGTTTACATGCTTTTGGCGTAAAGGGCAAATTCCACTTGCCGGGCGCTTGCTACGGCCCGCGCGTGTACCACGACCCGCCCGGCCCCTCATAACCGGCGCCCTCGCCCCAGATGAGGTGGTTCCGGCCCGTTCCGTCCACCGCAATCTCAAGATAGTCCCCGTAGGGAAACAGGTAGCCCTGCGGTGTTTTGTACCCCGCGCCGGAGCCGAGGTCGGAGAGGCGCAGCGGGTCGGACCACGTGTGGCCGCCGTTGGTGGTGCGCCGGAACCAGGTGTTCCACGCGGTGGTGCTGCCGTTGCGGTCATCCTGCCACACGAGGCGGAAATCGCCGGGGGGCGGCCCGGCGGCGAGGGCGGGGAAAGCGTTGTTCACCAGCGGATCGCCGCTGGAGACCTCCTGCCGGGCGCTCCAGTGGACGCCATCGGGGGAGGCGCGGACGTACAGGCGCTGGGGAGCGCCGGGGGCGTCCCCGGCGTTGTACGCGACGAGCAGCCTCCCGGCGCTGTCCACCGCCAGCCCGACCGAGGGGCCGAAGAATCCCGGATAGCAGCCGGGCGACCACGAGCAGTCCGGCATCTGGCTGGAGGTGTCCGCGCGGGTGGTCGTCCACGACCGGCCACCATCCGCCGACTTCAGCACGTTGATGTGGGAGTCCCCGGTGTAGTCCTGACTGTAGTCCACTGCGGCAAAGTACACCGTCCCATCCGGGGCCACTGCTCCGGCGGTGTGGAACCAGTAGCGGTCGTCGTGGCTGGTGCGCACGGCGCGGGAGAAGGACTGGCCGAAGTTGTGCGAGGCCGAGACGTAACTATCGCTGGCGTTGAAGGCGATGTACACCTCCCGCCCGCTGGCCGAGGCGGCGAGGATGGGCCGGTCCGACCACAGCGGTGGGCGCCCGCGCTGGAGAATGTGCAGCAGCGCCGACCAGTGCTGGCCGTGATCGAGCGAACGCTGGAACGCGATGCCGGGCCGGTAGTCGTCCATCCACGCCGCGTAGATCACGCCGTTCTCGGCCACTTCGATCTGCGGGTCGTTCTGCGGGTGCGCAGTGACGGCCAGCGGCTGATCCCGTTCCCAGGTCGCCCCGCCATTGCCGGAGCGGCGGAACATGAGGGTCGGGTCCGGGCAGCGGCGGCAGGTTCCCTCGCCCCCGTAGCGGGTGGTCAGTTGGTAGACGTAGCCGGAATGCCGGTCGGCGGCGATGGCCGGCTCCCAGTCGTCGTAATTGCTCCACACTCGTTCGGAATCGAACCCGCCCGTGCCCGCCGATGGCTCGGCGGCCACCACCGTCCCGGCTTGAAACGAAATCCGGCTCCCGATCCTGCGGACCTCGCCCGACTCTTCCTCCGCGCCCCGGCTCGTGACCAGCGTCCCCAGCGCCAGCGCCGCCAGCAGCGCGACGGCGACCAGCGCCGCTCCCCACCGTTGTCTGCCCTCAGTCATGCTGCCTCCCTCGACTATTCGACCACCCCGCCCAAACTCCAAACTTCAAACTCCAAACTTCAAAACCCAAACCTCAAGGTCCAAACCTCTCGACAACCCGACCATCGGGGCATGGGGATGCCCCGACTACCCGACCACCCGACCA
>CAYZNA010000224.1:0-6487 GCA_964478665.1 uncultured Anaerolineales bacterium | reverse complement strand
CGAGAAGTACGTGCCGCGCGGCGGCCCGGATCGCGGCGACGGCCGCCACGGCGGCAGCGTGATCCTGCAAGTGGACCCGGGCCTCAACACCCTGATCCACTTCAGCCGCCAGCGCTTTTACAAAGCGGGACGCGGGGCTAACGGGGGGCGGTCCGATCGCACCGGCAAGAGCGCCGAGCATCTGATTATCCCCGTTCCGCCGGGAACGTTGGTGCGGGATGCCGGGAGGGGCGCCCTGCTTGGCGACCTGACCGCGCCTGGCCAGCAACTCACGGTGGCCCGAGGTGGCCGTGGCGGACGGGGCAACGCCCGCTTTGCCAGCGCCAGCCATCAGGTCCCGCGCATGGCCGAGCGCGGCGAGCCGGGCGAGGAACGCGCCCTCAAACTCGAACTCAAACTCATCGCCGACGTGGGCATCGTCGGCGTGCCCAACGCCGGCAAGTCCACCCTGCTGGCCGCCGTCTCCAACGCCCGGCCCAAAATCGCCAACTACCCCTTCACCACGCTGGAGCCGAATCTGGGCGTGGCGCTGGTCGGCGAGTACCGCACGCTGGTGCTGGCCGACATCCCCGGGCTGGTGGAAGGGGCCTCCCACGGGGTGGGGCTGGGGTTCGCCTTCCTGCGCCACATCCAGCGCACCCGCGTGCTCATCCATTTGCTGGATGGCGCCGGCCCCGACCCGCTGGCCGACTTTGGCCAGATCAACGCCGAGCTGGCCCTGTTCGACGAGACCCTGCTGGAGCGGCCCACCGTGGTGGCCCTCAACAAGCTGGACCTGCCGCAGGCGCAGCAGCGCTGGCCGGCCCTGCAAGACGAACTCGAACGCCAGGGCTACGAAGTCATGGCGATCTCGGCCGTGGCCGGGACCAACGTGCGGCAACTGCTGTACCGCGCCGCCGAGCTGCTGGCCGAGGCCCCGCCGCTGCCCGCCGGGGAAGAAGCGCTGCCGGTCTATCGCCTCGACGTGGACCCCGAAGCCTTCGCCATCAGCCGCGGCGACGATGGCAGCTTCCACGTCACCGGGAAGCGCATCGAACGCGCCGCCCGGATGACCTATTGGGAGCACGACGAGTCCATCCTGCGCTTCGCCCGCATCCTTGAGGCCAGCGGCATCAAAGCTGCCCTCGAACAGGCCGGGGCGGGGAAGGGCGATACTGTGTTCATTGGCGAATATGAGTTAGAATGGGCCGAGTAGATTGGAGAGGAAACTATGGGTCTCGCACCGTCGGCTCTTGAATCAACTCTGGAAAACATCCGGGAACGCGCGTGGCGGCTGGAGCGGGAGGCCGCTGCCCTGCGTTCCGACCTCGACGAAGTTTCTGTGGTGCTGAACTGGAATGCTTCGAAGACAGTTTCGGCGGTTGCTCTGCGCAGGATCGCCGTGGGAGAGACAGAAATCCGGGCCTACGGACAGCGGTTGGGTGAGGAACACCCCGCCGCTGTTCTGCGGCTGGTGCTGCAGGCGCAGAAGGTAGCCACGCGCCTCAAGCAGACGGTCACCGGGCCTGAGCAAGAGCCAGCCATTCGCGCCACTCTGGCCGCGCTGACGGCAGCCGCCGATGCTCTCGGCCTGACCGTCCCGCCCGAACTGGAGGCCGTGATTGGCGACTGAGGCCGGACGCTGTCGCGCGGTGTTCGACACCAACGTGATCGTCGCCGCCCTGAAGAGTCACAACCCCCGCAGTCCAACCGGCGAACTTCTGCGGCGCTGGGAGGGCGGCGAATTCACCCTGTTGTATTCTGCCGACCTGCGGACCGAATACGAAGAGAAACTCGCAGCGCGCCAGGCTGACCCAGAGCGTGCGAACCGCTTTCTGGCCCGGCTGGACGCAGCGGGTGTGCGGGTTGAAGTTGCCCCGACGGATATCCGGCCTGTCGTCACGGATGACCCTGACGACGACACTGTGCTGGCCTGCGCGGTGGCAGGCGGGGCGACCCATCTCGTGACCTACGACCCTCACCTCTTGCTTCTGGGCGAGCAATATCACGGCATCCGCCTGCTCGACGGCCTGCACTTTCTTTACCTCGTACGCGGCGACGTACCGCCTGCAGACAATCCAGCCCGCACTTGACCGCTCTCCACGCTTCGCCCTCCACTCTCCACTCTCCCCCCCACCTCGGCCTGTTCGGGGGCACGTTCGACCCTCCTCACCTCGGCCACCTGATTCTGGCCGAAGAGGCCTGCGCCCGGCTCCGGCTGGACCGGCTGCTGTGGGTGCTCACCGCGCAGCCGCCGCACAAGCAGGACTGGGAGCTTTCTCCGCTGGCGGACCGGCTGGCGCTGGTGCAGGCCGCCATCGAGGGGGAGCCGCGCTTCGCGCTCTCGCGGGTGGACATTGACCGCCCCGGCCCGCACTGGGCGGCCGACACCCTGCGGCTGGTGGGGCAGGCCAACCCCGGCGCCGCGCTGATTTACCTCATGGGCGGCGATTCCCTGCGCGACCTGCCCACGTGGGGCCGCCCGGCGGAGTTCGTCGCCCGCTGCACCGAGATCGGGGTGATGCGGCGGTCGAAGACCCCGCTCGCGGGGCCGGGTCAGCAATTCGACCTTGCCGCGCTGGAGGCCGCCCTGCCCGGCCTGGCGAGCAAAGTTCGCTTCCTTGACCTGCCCATGATTGACATTGCCTCCCACGACGTCCGCCGCCGGGTGCGGGAAGGGCGCCCTTATCGCTACATGGTGCGGGAGACGGTGCGGGCCGTGATCGTGGAGCGGGGGTTGTACCGGAGTTGAGATGCGACTGATCCGCGACCGGTTGTTTTTTGCGGTGGCCTCCACCCACCTGATGGTGGACATTCTGAACAGCCAGCTTGCAGTATTGCTGGCCTACCTGAGCGGGCCGCTGGGCCTGAGCAACGCCCAGATCGGGCTGGTCGCCACCAGCTACACCATCTGCTCTTCGCTCTCGCAGCCGGTCTTTGGCTGGCTGGCCGACCGGGTCGGGGCGCGCTGGCCGGGAGCCGGCGGGTTGGCCTGGCAGGCCGGGTTCTTTGGCGCCGCGCTGCTGGCGCCCGGCCGGGCGGCCATCCCGCTGCTGGTGCTAGCCTCGCTCGGCTCGGGCGCCTTCCACCCGGCCGGGACGATGAAGGCCACCCAACGCGGACACCAGCACTTCGCCGGGCAGGCCGCCACCGCGGCCTCGGTCTTCTTCCTGTTCGGGCAGGCCGGGCTGTCACTCGGGCCGGCCGTGGGCGGCGCGGTGCTGGAGCGCCTGGGCGAGCATGGCCTGCTGATCCTGGCCGTGTTGGCGCTGCCGGCGGCGCTCAACGCCGCCTTTCAGTTGCGGCCGGCCGGGGAGCGCAGGGAGGGTCACGGCGCGCCGGCCGCGACTTCCCCGAGAGCGCTGGCGCGCGGCCTGCGCGGCGGGGCGCTCTTCTTCGTGGCCTTTGCCCTGCTGCTCACCGCGCGCTCGTGGGCGCAATCCAACATGATGACCTTCGTGCCCAAGTATCTCAGCGATCTGGGCCTCGATCCGACCGCCTTTGGCGCGATTGCGGCCCTGTTTATGGCTGGCTCGGCCATCGGCGGGGTGGCCGGGGGCGCGCTGGGGGACCGCTGGGGCAAGCGGGCCACCGTGTTCTGGACACTGTTGTTGGCGGCTCTGCCCCTGTATCTATTTCCGCTGGCCGGGACCTCCGCGTGGGTGTACTTGCTGGCGCCGCTGGCCGGCGCTTTCACCGGCGCCAGCCACAGCATTGTGGTAGTGCTGGCGCAAAGCCTGATGCCCGGCCGGATGGCGCTGGCCTCCGGGCTGACTCTCGGCTTCATGTTCTCCGCCGGGGCGCTGGGCAGCTACTTCAGCGGCCTGTTGGCGGACGCGGCCGGCTTTGGACTGATGTTCCAGAGCACGGCGCTGCTGGTTTTGATCGGGGCGGCCCTGGCGCTCAGCCTCCAGCCGGAGCCGCTCCGGGGCGGGGTGCTGGCCGCGCCCGCCGGGCAGCCGGGGGACTGAGCCGGGGAAAAGCAAAGGAGCCGGGGAATGCCCCCGGCTCCTTTCGTTGTGGTTTGGAGCAGAGTGCAGCTACGGCACGCTGAACCCGTCGAAGACCACCAGGTTTCCGGTTGAGTTGCCGCTGTGGCTGCCGAGCGCCCGAATCTGGACGCTGTGCGGGCCGCCCATCGGCAGGTTGATGACCTGCCGGTACTGCCACTCGCGGGTCGGGTGGTACAGGTCCACCGTGGCAACCACCCTGCCATCCACAATCACCTCGGCCAGCCCGGAGGAAGGCCCACGGGCGGTGATCCAGGTAAAGCGCGCCCCCGTGAGAGTGAAGGACACCGAAGCATCGGCCCGGGTGGTGGCCCGGAAAGCGCCGCCGTAAGCGTTGCTGTTTGCCCGGCCAACCCACCCGTTGTAACTGGCGGCGGGCTGATTGTCCTCGACCACCGTCGCGCCGTAGGCAAAGGCATCCAGCCGCACCTGCGTGCCGCCGGAGGCCGGGTTCTTGAGACCGAGCGCGGCGAGGGCGAGGGTGTGCCGGGTGTTGGGCAGGTTGCTGTAGGTGAGGGTGTACTGGTATTCGGGCGCCGGGCTGTACAGGTCAACCACGCCCTGGCTCTGGCCGTCGAGGGTGATCAGTGCCATTCCCTGATCCGGGCCGCGATAGGTAATCAGCGAGACTTCCCTGGCGCGCCGGGTGGTGTGGCCGGCGCTCTGCCCGGCCTGGGAGGCGGCCCGGTAGCCGCCCCCGGAGGCCTGCCCATCCTCGACCCCAACCCAGCCATCGTAGGTCAGGCTGTAAGCCGAGTCGTCGGTCACGGGGGGCGGGGGCAGGTCCGGACGCAGAACAAACATCCCCTGCTCGATGCCGCTCACTACCACCAGCCCGCTGGGGTAATACGGGTAGTTGTGCCAGGCGGCATTAAAACTGGCGTTGTTGTCGCCGGGGTAGATGTCGAAGTACCCGACCTCGGACAGGGAGGCGCTGCCGATGGTGGCGCGCAGCATCGAACGGGAGAAGGACCTGGACTTCACCTTTCCGTACTACACGATGCACGGGACGATCGTGGTCCGTGAAGTCAACGCGGACATCCACGGCCCTTCCGACCTGAAGGGCAGCCCGGCGCGGTAGTTGGCCTGAAAGTTCAAGTTGCCCAGCACGAATTGATTGTGGTCAATGGCGCGGGTGGCGGCCACGTAGGTGCCGAGCACGCTCGGGGCGTCCAGGTTGGACACGTTCCAGACGTAGGTGGTGGTGTTGCGCCCGGTGTTCAATTCGTCGAACTCGTCGTCCAGCAGGAAGTAACGCTGGTCCTCGCTCAGCCAGCCCTGGTGGGTGTAGCCCCGCCCGGTGTAGCCGGTGCGGGAGAGCATCAGTGGCGCGCTCTTGTCCGTCACGTTCACGATGGTCAAGGTGTCCTCGTTGGAGGCGAAGCAGATCTCTTTCCCGGTGTGGTCGGCGTCCGGGCCGTTGTACAGCACGCACTGGCTGTCGTGGGTGTAGCCGTCGGCGCTGAAGCAGCCGGCAAAGGCCGGGTGCAGGGGGTCGTGCACGTCCACCATGTGCAGCCCGCCGGAGCAGGTGTTTGTCCCGTTGGCGTAGATGAAGCCGGTGGCCTCGTTGACGGTGATGGTGTGCGAGGTCTGGAAGCCGGTATAGACGGTGGTGGCGGCGAAGGTGACCGGTGGGTTGCTGACCTCCCGCAACTGGGTCAGATCGAAGATCTGCATCCCGTGATTGCCGGCGGCGTCGGCCACGATGAAGGCGTAGTTGTTGTAGGTTTTCAGTTCCCGCCAGGTAGTGGCGTAAGTCTGGGTGGGCAGGTTACCCAGGTAGACCGGGTTCAGCAGGTCGGAGATATCCACGAAGGCGGTGCCGTTGGAGCGGCCCATGATGGCGTATTCCTTGCCGGTCAGCGGGTCGGTCCAGCCCCAGTTGGCGCTGCCCTGGCCGCCCCCGAGGGCACTCCACGGCAGGAAGGACATCATGTCCACGTTCAGGCAGGGGTAGGTTCCGGCGAAGCCGTTGTTGCAGGGGGTGAAGCCGAGGGGGGTCAGGTTCTCCACCGGCTGCCGGTCGGCGAGTTTGGCCAGGTCGTGCTCGGCGAGGTGAATCTGGCCGTCGTCCGGCGGGAAGGGGAGCGGGGTGGGGGGCGGGGTGGGGTCGAGGGGGCGGGCACTGGCGTCGTGCGTGGCGCTCCTGCCCATCAGCACAAGCAGGGCGAGCAGAGCGGGGATGAGCAGGAGTCTGCGGTTCACGGAGGGCTATCCTTTCCTGGTTCGTGGAGAAACATGGGGAAGTGGGGCGGGTTTCTCGGAAAGGATAGCCCTGCGGGGGGCATCCGTCAAGGGGCGACCAGAGACGGTCGCCCCTACGCCCGGAACGGCGCACGTAGGGGCGGGCGTCCCTGCCCGCCCCTGCTGTCCCTGCCCGCCCTGCCCGCCCCTGGCCGGGGGTGCATTTCCCGCTGGTGGTCAATTGCCGCCTCGGGGTGACCAGCCGCCTCGGGGCGACCAGCCGCCTCGGGGCGACCAGCCGCCTCGGGGCG
>CAYZNA010000223.1:0-6501 GCA_964478665.1 uncultured Anaerolineales bacterium | reverse complement strand
AGTGGCCGATGCAACCTGCTCAGACCCTTGTCCCCGGCTGATGACGCTCCCCGCGACCGGCGCTTCACTCCATGACGCACTGTGTTATAATCGCCCACGACGCAGTGCGTCACAGCGCGAGAGGAGGGTCGCTTCGCATTTCGTAACTGCCGGGGTCTTCTACCCCGGGCCATGAATAGGAGGTGCCACATGACAGAGAAAAGCAACGAACCCATAGCCGGGGACGCACCCGCGGCGGACGAAGCGCAGCACAGACCGCTGTACGAGGCGGCTCGCAGGGTGCTGCTGGCCGGCATCGGCGCGGTGGCGCTGGCGCAGGACGAGGCCGAGGACTTTGTGGACCGGCTGGTGGAGCGCGGCGAACTGGCCGAGCAGGAGGCCCGCAAGCTGGTGCGCGAGATGGCCCAGAAGCGGCGCAAGGGGGTCGGCGCAGTATTGGACAAGCGCCTGGAAGAATTGCTTGGCCGGATGGACATCCCCACCGGAGAAGACCTCAGGGCGCTCAGCCAGAAGATCGCCGCCCTGGCTGACAGAGTAGAAGAGTTGAAGAAAGCCAGCGGGTAGACCTTGTTCCCGAAAGACAGAGCAATGAGGCCATGCCGCTGATCAAGCGCTACTCCAATCGCAAGCTGTACGACACCGAGGCCAGGCGCTACGTCACGCTGGACGCGCTGGCAGAGATCATCCGCAGGGGCGGCGAAGTGCGGGTGGCGGACCACGCGACCGGCGAGGACCTGACCGCCCTGACTCTGGCCCAGGTGATTCTTGGGCAAGAGAGAAGACCGGGTGGGCGGTTGCCGCACGCCGTACTCACCGGGCTGATCCAGGCCGGTAGCGACACGCTGAACGTGCTGCGCGGCGCGCTGACCTCGCCCGCGGAATTGATGGATCTGGCCGATGCTGAGATCGAGCGCCGGATCGAACTGCTGGTGGAGCGGGAGGAGTTGTCCGCCGGGGAGGGCGAACGGCTGGCGAAGCTGTTGCTGGCTTTGAGCGAGCCGGCGCAGCGAAGTCTGGCGCTCAGCGAGCAAATGCTGCGGCAGGCGCTGGACAGGCGTGGGGTGCCTTCTCGAGAGGATCTGCGGCAACTGCTCCAACAGGTGGAGGCGCTGGCCGCCGAACTGGATAGCCTGGACCGCTCGCAGTAGGAAAGATCACGCGACGCCCGCGCCGGGTGCGCTTGTTCACCCTCTCCACGCTGCGGGCGCAGCGGAACGCAAAAAGGGGCGCCGAAGGCCCACGCCGCGGCGTGGGCCTTCGGCGCCAGGATTGTTGTGGTTTGAAGCAAGGAGCAGCGGGCTAGTAGCCGCCGCGCGAGGAGCGTCCCCGCGGCGAACGCCGGTCACGGTCGCGCGAACCGCCGCCACCACTGCGCGGGCCACCAAATCCGTCGCGTTCCTCGCGTGGGCGAGCCACATTCACCGTGAGTGGGCGCTCGTTCAGCGTGTAGCTGTTGTACATGCTGATGGCTTTCTGCGCCTCGGCCTGAGTGGCCATTTCCACAAAAGCAAAACCCTTGGAACGGCCGGTATCACGGTCCTTGATTAATGCTACCGATCGCACCTCACCGGCCTGACCGAACAGCTCGCGTAGGTCGTCCTCCGTGGTAGAGTACGATAGGTTCCCAACGTACAACTTCGATTCCATGCGAATGCGCTCCTTTATACGCGCCGGCCAGGCCGGAGGGAAAACCCGCCAGACTTCTAACGAATCTGGCGGCTCAGACTCACCCCAATCTTGGTAAAAGCCTGTGAAGAGTATTGTATCACATTGCAACGGGGATGTGGCCCGGGTTTTGCAAGTTTTGCAAGTGCCCGATCTCACAGGGAATCTTCTGAGTAGAAGGTTTCCTTTCAAGCCTCTTCCCCCGCAGCTGGATATCCTGGAGGGACCGGGGCATGGCCTCGGTTCCCCGGCGCGCGCCGGCCGATCCGGCTCATGGCGTATTCTGCAAAAGCGGTGATGGTCAGGCTGGGGTTGACGCCCGGGTTGGCCGGAATAACCGAACCGTCAACCACGTACAGCCCGGGGTAGTTGTGTATCTGACAGTTCAAGTCCAGCACCCCGCTCTGCGCGTCCGCGCCAAATGGGCAGCCGCCAAGGATGTGGGCGGTGATGGGAATGTTCAACAATCCCTCGTTGACCGAGCCGAGAGGGATGCCGCCAGTCTTCCGCGCAAAGGCGCGCGTCACACGGTGGCCAATCTCAATTTTGGCCGGAAGGCCGTGCTCCACGTCCGGCTGTGAGACCAGATTGCGGGCAAACAGCGTGAACAAGTCCCGGCCCAGGCGCAGCCGGACGCGGTTGTCCTCGGTTTGCATCACCAGCAGAATGGTAGTGCGCTGCGCCCAGCCCGGCAGCACGTACGCCCTCAGGAAGTCTATCGGGTGCAGGACGATTTCAGCCGCGGACTTCGCCCACCGCGCCAGGATGGCCTCTCCGGCAGCAATCATAGGAGCACCCAGAAAGCGCATCAGGGAAGACCCGGCCGGGTAGCGCACCGGTTCGACGGCGGTCACTTCGTCGGGATGGAAAATGGAGGTGATGGCGATGCCCTGCGAGTAGTCTGTCCGGCTGCTGCGGTTGGTGACTTCCAGCAGGGCCTCGCTGTTGGTGCGTACCATCTCGCCCAGCCGGGGTGAGATGTCGGGCAGGGAGTGGGTAATATCGCGGCAACGGAACAGCAAGCGCAAGGTGCCCAGCGCGCCGGCGGACAGCACCACGTTGCGCGCGCGGACCCGGCGCTGCCGCTTTAAGAGCGGAATCGTGGAACTGCGGTAGATCACCTCAAAGCGGGCGCCGTCTGCCTGGCCCGGCGGCAGGGGACGGATGTCGCGCACTTCGCTCTCGGCGCGCACCTCCGCCCCCCACTTTTCGGCAAAGTACAGATAGTTCTTGACCAGGGTGTTCTTGGCGTTGTAACGGCAGCCGACCATACAGCCGCCACAGTGGATGCAGCTCCGGCGGGGCGGCCCCTCCCCGTCGAAGTACGGGTCGGGGACCTCTTCCCCCTCCCGTCCGGGTTCCCCGAAAAAGACCCCCACCGGGATGGGGCGGAAGGTGGCCTCCCGGCCCAGTTGGGCGGCGATCTCCTGCAGAGCGGTATCTGCCGGCCACAGGCGGGGGTTAGGATGCACCCCCAGCATCCGTCGCGCGGTCTCATAGTGGGGCGCCAGCACGGCAGGCCAGTCGGCCAGGCGCCGCCAGGCGGGGGCGGCGAACATGGCCTCGTCCGGCACCATCAGCACGTTGGCGTACCCAAGACTGCCTCCACCCACGCCCGCGCCGTGCAGCACAAGCATGTCCTTGAACGGGCTGATCTGCAGGATTCCAAAACAACCCAGTTTCGGCGCCCACAGGTACTTCCACACCGCCCAGTTGCTGCGGGCAAAGTCCTCGTCCCGGTAACGCTTGCCGCGCTCCAGCACCAGCGCCCGGTAGCCCTTCTCGGTCAGGCGCATGGCCGAGACGCTGCCGCCAAAACCGGAGCCGATTATCACATAGTCGAATGTCTGGTCCATGGAGGGGTGGGGTGTCGGGTGTCAGATGTCGGGTGTCGGGTGTCGGGTGTCGGGTGTCGGGTGTCAGGTGTCAGGTGTCAGGTGTCAGGTGCAGGGTGGGGTGTCAGGCGTCAGAGGGCAGGCTGGTAGGGCGAGCATGGTTGTGGTTGAGGGTCGGGGCATATTATACGCCAACATGCGGGCAGGGAACTTCCCCGGCCGAACTCCGTCGGGGGCCCATATCGAGGTAGAATACCGGCATGCAGGCTGCCACAGCCGCCGGTTGCGATTCAGGAGGCGCCCCATGCAGACCGATGACATCCTTTCCCACCTGCGCTCTCTTGCCAACCCGGAGGACGTGGCCGGCATGGCCCGCTCTGGCATTAACCCGGAGAACACGCCGGGGATTTCCATTCCCGCGCTGCGCAAGCTGGCCCGAAAACTGGGGAGAAACCACGCCCTGGCAGGGGAATTGTGGGCCTCCGGCATTCACGAGGCGCGCGTCCTGGCCTGCTTTGTGGATGATCCGCAACAGGTCAGCGAAGCGCAGATGGAGCGCCGGGTCTGGCCTTTGACACCTCCCCCCCTCGCACCTATAATCTCCTCCATTCCCTGTCTCCCGTTTTCCCGTTCTCCCCAAGGAGGTTCCCATGTCTTTCAAACTCACCTGGTACGGCCACGCGACCATGGCGCTGGAGGTGGACGGCCACAAGCTGCTGGTGGATCCGTTCTTCAGCGGCAACCCGGCGGCGCCCATCGGCGCCGATCAAGCCGAGGCCGAATACATCCTGATCTCCCACGGCCACGGCGACCACGTGGGCGACGCGGTGGCGATTGCGAAGCGCACCGGCGCTACGGTGATCAGCAATTTTGAGATCGTCAACTGGTTCGGAGCGCAGGGCGTGGAAGGCCATCCGCAGCACCTGGGCGGCGGGTTCACCTACCCCTTCGGCTACCTCAAGCTCACGCTGGCGCTACACGGCTCGGCCATGCCGGATGGCTCCTACGGCGGCAACCCGTGCGGTTTTCTGCTTACCATGATGGACGGCCAGAAGGTGTACCTGGCCTGCGACACCGGCCTGTTCGGCGATATGCGGTTGATCGGTGAGGAGGAACTGGCGCTGGCAGTGCTGCCCATCGGCGATAACTTCACCATGGGGCCGGCGGACGCGCTGCGGGCGGCCAGGTTGCTCTCGCCGAGGCACCTCATCCCGGTGCACTACAACACGTGGGATCTGATCGCGCAGGACGCAGGCGCATGGGCAAAGCAGGCGGCGCAGGCCACCGGCGCGCAGGCGCACGTGCTTAAGCCGGGCGAGAGCTTCTCGCTGTAGCAATCAGCCAGCCTGCTGGCGTCACTGCGGGCGTGATCGTCTTCCGGCGCTGGTCCGGGCAGGAAGGGCTGATCAGCGTTTGAAAGAAAGCCCCACTCATTGTATACTCGCCCTCACCCCAACCCGCCCTTACCCCGGAGTGTCCCTCATGAAAGTATCTTGCCTGCAAGAGAACCTGGCGAAAGGCCTGAGCATTGTTTCCCGCGCGGTGGCCGCGCGCAGCACGTTGCCCGTGCTGGGTAACGTGCTGGTCTCTGCCGAAAATTCGCGTCTCAAGCTCTCGGCCACCAGCCTGGAGATTGGCCTTACCTGCTGGATTGGGGCCAAAGTGGAGGAAGAAGGCGCCACCACCGTGCCGGCCCGCACCTTTGTGGACCTGGTGAACACCCTGCCCGGTGACAGGGTGGAGATGGCCCTCACCGTGCGCACCCAGACGCTGAACGTGCGCTGCGGCAGTTTCAACAACGACGTCAAGTGCATTGACGCCCAGGAATTCCCGCTGGTGCCGGAGGCCGATCTGGACAGCGGGGTACAACTCAACGTGGAAGACCTGCGGGAGATAATCGGGCAGGTAGTGCTCGCTGCCGCCACCGACGACACCCGCCCTACCCTGACCGGCGTACTGGCAAAGATAGAGAGCGGCCAGGTCACGCTGGCCGCCACCGACGGCTTCCGCCTGTCGGTGCGCACCGCCCACCTCTCCACCCCGGCCGCCGACGCTATCTCGGTCATCATCCCGGCCCGCGCTCTCTCAGAGCTGGCACGCATCGCCGGGGACAGCGACCAACCGGTGATCCTCACCTTGCCTCCCGGCCGGGGACAGGTGATCTTTCACACAAAGGATGTAGAGCTGGTCTCGCAACTGATCGAAGGGAACTTCCCGGATTACCCACAGATCATCCCACGGGCCTATACCACCCGCACAGTGATGACCACCGCCGATCTGCTTAAGGCCTGCAAAGCGGCCGATATTTTTGCCCGCGAGGCTTCCCACACCGCGCGCTTCAAGATCACCCCCGGGGACGACTTCACCCCCGGTTCAATGCAGATTAGCGCCACCTCCGCCGAGACCGGCTCCAACGAGACCACCGTGGATGCCACTGTGGACGGCGACGAGCTGGAGATCTCCTTCAACGTTAAATACCTGGTGGACGTGCTGAACGTGATTGACACGCCCAACGTGGCGCTGGAAACCAACAGCGCGGCCAGCCCGGGCGTGATCCGGCCGGTGGGCCGCGATGACTTCTTGCACGTGATCATGCCCATGCACATCGGGCGCTAACGGCCACGCGGGTGCCAGAGGCTCCCCGCGTGCCAGTGAAGAGTTGAAACGTGAAACGTAAAGCGTGATGGCCCACGCTTTACGTTTCACGCTGATTCCCCATGCCTGCCATTGAACTGACTCCCGATCAACTGCTGCGCATTTGCGATCCGGCGGTGTTTGACTTTGAGACCACCGCCAGCCTGCCCCAGGTTTCACGCATCATCGGCCAGGCGCGTGGGGTTGGCTCAATCGAGTTCGGCCTTGATATTGACAGCCCCGGCTATAACGTCTACATCCTGGGTGAGGGCGGGACCGGGCGAGACACTGCCCTGGAACACTTCTTGCGCCGCCAGGCGCTGGCCCGGCCGGTCCCGCCGGCCTGGGCCTACGTGTACAACTTTGC
>CAYZNA010000222.1:0-6502 GCA_964478665.1 uncultured Anaerolineales bacterium | reverse complement strand
TGACCGGCGACGGTCACTTTGGGTTGGCGGGGTTGCGTGAGCGGCTGGAGCTAGTCCAGGGCACGCTGAAGGTCACCTCCACGCCCGGGCGAGGGAGTCTGCTGGAGGCCCGGGTTCCCCTCACCCCGCCCGGCCAACCGCACATTGAGTAGACCGGCCCATCTGGATCAAGACCCAACCGCTGAACGGTTTCACCCACCGGCAGGCGCTCGGAGCGGGCTAACGGCTCAACTTCAACTTTCCGGCACCGGGTCAAATCCGCCCACGAGAAGCCGAGTTGTCCCGATCCGCGCTGGCTCTGGCTTAACCGCGGCCTGAGCAGGCCGCGATCTACCTACCGGCAGGCTCCGGGCGGGGCGGCGCTGCATCGCTTCAGCGTGGGCAACATCATCTTCCTGCGGCTACACTTTTCAGCGCCGCCGGAAGCATGCCCAGCACGTCGCCGGCCAGCACGCTGGCGGCCGTCCCCAGCTCCCGGGCGGCCAGCTCGCCGGCCAGTCCGTGCAGGGTTGCGGCGGCTACCGCTGCGCGGTAAGGGTCCATGCCCTGCGCCAGCAGCCCGGCGATTGCCCCGGCCAGCACGTCCCCGGTCCCGGCGCGGGCCAGGGCCGGGGTGGCAAAGGGGATCAGGGTGGCGTTCTCATCAGGGGAGGCAACCACGGTGAAGGCGCCCTTCAGCACCACCACGTGCCCCCACTCGCGGGCGAAGCGCACGGCGACTCCCACCCGGTCGGCCTGGATGGCGTCCTTTTTCAGTCCGGTCAGGACGGCCATCTCGCCGGGGTGCGGGGTGAGCACCGCCGGGGCGGGCAGGCGGTCCGGCCAGTCGGGCAGGGCGGCCAGCAGTTTCAGGCCGTCGGCATCCACCACGGTGGGGGGCAGGCGCCGGGCGCGCGAATCAGGCCTGGCCGTGGGCGGCGCAAAGCCGAGCACGGGCTGCGCAGCCTGCTCCCCGGCGCAGGTCCCCGAAGCGGAGCGGAGCGGCCCGCGCAGCAACCGTCCGAGAAAAGCAGCAGTAGCCTTTTCCTGGCCAAAGCCCGGCCCCAGCAACAGGGATTGGCTGGAGTCCAGCTCCCGGCCGAGCACTTCGGCGGCAGGCGCGGCGATC
The DNA here is from genome assembly GCA_964478665.1 of uncultured Anaerolineales bacterium. Lineage (GTDB taxonomy): Bacteria > Chloroflexota > Anaerolineae > Anaerolineales > CAYZNA01 > CAYZNA01. The sequence continues at coordinate 5,394 of CAYZNA010000222.1, read as the reverse complement.
ACGCCCATGTCCTGCGGCAGCGCCACCCACGTGGCTTCGGGCAGTTGCGCGGCGAGGATGGGGTAGATGGCGGCCGGGACGGCCAGTGTGACCAGCCCCGCCCCGACCCGGTAGGCCGCCGCCCCGGCCAGATAGGCCGCCCCGGTGTAGTTCACCGAGCCGGCGCAGATCAATGCCCGGCCAAAGGTGCCCTTGTGGGCGTCCCGCGGCCGGGGAGGCAGCCAGGCCGCTACCGCCTGAGGCCTCGCCAGCTCCAGCCTCAGCGCCTGCACTTCTGGCAGATCATCCGGCACGCCGATGTCTGCCACCGCCACCTCGCCGGTGAAATTGGCCGCCGGGAAGCGAAACAGCCCGATCTTGGCGGCTGCCATGGTGACAGTCAAGCCGGCGGGCAGGGTGAGGGCGTCCACGGCCCCGGAGTCACAGTCAACGCCCGAGGGGCAGTCCACCGCTACCACGAGGGGCGGCCGCTCCCGGCCGGCGATCAGTTTGCCGGCCCGGGAGAGCAGCTCCCCGGCCGCGCCCCTGACCGGCAGTTCGATCCCGGTGCCCAGCACGGCGTCAATCAGGATGTCCGCGCCGCCCAGCAGGTTGGCCAGCACGCGCCCGCGCTGGTCGTTCTCGGCGTCTGCCACCAGCAGGCCCTTCGCGCGCAGCCGGGCGACCAGCGGATCGTCGTCCGGGCGCATGCGGGTGAGATAGCACGCGGCCTGCACCCCGGCCTCGGCCAGATAGTGGGCGGCCACCAGCCCATCGCCGCCGTTGTTGCCTGGGCCGCACAGCACCGCGGCGCGCGCGCCCTCGCCCACATGGGTGCGTTGCAGGACGATCTCGGCCACAGCCCGGCCGGCGTTTTCCATCATCCGGGCGTAACTCAGCCCGGCCGCGTCGGCCGCTTTTTCGATGGCGCGCATTTGCGCGACGGTCACCACTCTGGACATTCTGACTCCTTCCTGTATCTCACCCCGGCCGGGGCATGGGGCCGGGGCATGGGGCCGGGGCATGGGGATGCCCCGGCTACGGCCTGGCGCTCTGAATCCAGGCCGGGGCATGGGGCCGGGGCATGGGGCTGCCCCGGCTACGGCCTGGCGCTCTGAATCCAGGTCAGCGTCTGCCGGGCGCCCTCCTCGAAGGGCGTGGGGGCAAAGCCCAGTTCGGCGGCGGCCTTCGCGCTGGATACCTGCCAGTCGTTGAAGACGTAATTGGCCAGGTTGAGCGGATAGTACGGTTCGCGCCCGGTGCGCGCGGCCAGTCGCTCCATCAGGCGCGCGGCAGCCAGCATCAGCCCGGTGGGCACGTTCAGCCGCCAGGGATTGATGCCGGCCTGCCGGCTGATGATGGCGTTGATCTGGTTGTGGGTCAGGCACTCGCCACAGACATTATATCGCTCCCCGACCCGGCCGCAGGCGAGGGCGGCCAGAATGGCCTGCGCCACGTCCGGCACAAAGACCGGGAAGGTGTGCAAGCGGCCGCTGGCCACCTTGATGCGCAGCCCGCGCAAGGGGTCGAGAAAAAACAGCCGGTTGAAGGCATAGCGGCTCCACGGGCCGTAGAACGCCCCCGGGCGTAACACGATCACCGGCGCCCGGGTGGTAGCCACGTACATCCGCACCATGTTCTCGCCGTCCAGCTTGCTGCGCTGGTATGCGTCCAGTGGGTGGCAGGGGTGGGTCTCGTCAACCAGCTTGCCAGGCTCGGGCCGTCCCACCACCACCACACTGGAGATGTGGACCACCCGCTGCACCTCGTGGCGCACGGCAGCCTCCAGCAAGTAGGCTGTGCCCTCGGCGTTGGTGCGCTCGAAGTTGCGCGGCTCGCCCCAGAACCGGAACAGTCCGGCGGCGTGCACCACGTACTGGCAGCCGCGCACCGCCTGCGCTACCGAGGCGCGGTCCAGTATGTCGCCGGTTGCCAGCTCCACACCCAGATCGGACAGGAAGCCGGTCTGGCTGGAGGGGCGCACCAGCGCGCGGACCTTGTGGCCGGCCTGCACCAGCGCTGGTGCGAGGTGGCGTCCCAGAAAGCCTGTCGCCCCGGTGACGAGGATCACGCCGCTCGATCCCTGAGGCCGGCGGCTGGCCCCGGCCCGGCCAGCCCCCGATTGCCCCTATCGGGGGCCAGTTCCTCCAACCCCAGCCGGGCGAGGGTGGCCGGGAGCGGCATCCCACTGGCCGGGTCCCAGCCCCGGACCGCGTAATAGGCCGGTAGCATTTCCTCCAGCGGCGGCGCGTACCCGGCCGACCCGCCGTCCGGGGAGGGCCGCAGGAGCGCCCGGGGCAGCGTGTCATTGGCGCGGGTCAGGCCCAGCCGCCCGTTGATCAGCCGTTTGAGCGTCCAGGCCCGTTCGCCCACTGCCATCAGCTCCGCGAGGCTGTAGTCAAAGCCGGTGGCGGCGTTGGTCAGCTCCAGGGTGGTTTCCACCGGCACGCTGGCAAACAGGCATTGCACCAGCGAGTTGCACAGCGTGCGGTAATCTTGATGGCGGGCGACGCTGGCGGCCTTCTCGGCCCCGGCGTGCCGGTCGTGCATGGTTACGCCGATGCTCTCCTCCGAGGCGCCAATATCCACCAGAAAATAGTCGCTCTGATTGTGGCAGGCCCCGCGCGGCGAGGTGGCGTACACCAGCGCCATGCCGGAGGCCCCGCGCGGATCGTGATAGGCCACCTCCAGCCCGTTGACCTGCACCGCCCAATCTTCCACCCCGAAGGCGCGCGCCAGCGCCCGGCTGCCCTGACCGAGCAGTGCGCCCAGGCCCTCGCCGGCGGCGGTGAGGCGGATCAGGGTCTCCGCGCCGCGCGGGTCGCCCCAGCGCAGCTCGGCGCCGGCGGTCTCCCGGCTGAGCAGGCCCTGCGAGTACAGCAAATAGGCCAGGCCGATGACGTTGGACATGGAGATGGTGTCCAGCCCCTCGCGATCGCAGAGCTGGCCCAGGTGGGTGATCCAGCGCAAATCGTCGTTGAGCAAATTGGGGCCGAAACCAACAATGGTCTCGTATTCGGGGCCTTTGCCCTTGACCTGAGCAAACGGCCCGTCGGGGATGGTGACCACCCGGCCGCAGGCGATCACGCAGCCGTGACAGGTGCTCACACCGTCCAGCAGGGTCTCGTTCAGGGTGGAGCCGGAGACCCACTCGGCGCCCTCAAAGACGCCGCGCGTGAAGTAGCGTTTGGGCATCTCGCCCAGGAAGTCGAAGTAGTCGGAGGCGCCGGCCGAGCCGGTCTGGCGCAGCACCGCTGAGACAGCTTCGCCCCGCAGGGCCTGGTTAGCCGCCGAGCGCAGCGAGTGGAAGGCCGCTGCGCGCGCCACGGGGATGGACCCGGTGCCGCGCACGGCCACGGCCTTCAGGTTTTTGGCGCCCATCACTGCGCCCATGCCGGTGCGCCCGGCCACCCGCCCGTGATCGCCCAGGATGACCGCGAAGGGGAGCTGCCGTTCGCCCGCCCGGCCAATGCAAGCCACCTTTGCCAGCGGCTGGCCGAGTTCTGCCTTGATGCGCGCCTGCGTCCGGGTCGTGTCCGCCTGGCCCCACAGCGCTCGCGCGTCGCGCAGTTGGGAGCGGCCGTCGTGCAGCCACAGGTAAACTGGCTGCGGGGCGCGCCCCGTGAACAGCAGCCCGTCATACCCGGCATAGCGAATCTCCGGGCCGACGTAGCCGCCGCAGTTGCTCTCCCCCCACAGGCCGGTGGCCGGCGAGCGGGCGCAAACCACGTAACGACCCTGGGCCGGCCCCTTGAGGCCGCTGAGCGGCCCATTGAGGAAGAGCAGCGGGGTCGCGGGGTGCAGCGGATCGAGGTCGGGGATCAGCCGGTCGTACAGCAGGCGAGCGGCCAGCCCGGCGCCGCCCAGGGTGGCCCGCAGGTCAACGGGGTCCAGCGGCAGTTCGCCGAAGGTCCCCTCGGACAGGTTGACGGTCAGAATCCGGCCGAGATAGCCGTCCATCAGATCGCCGGGAATTGGCTGGGGATGGTTGTGGCGGTGCGCACGAACTCCAGCACCGTGGGCACGTTGCGCATCATCACCACCATGTTTCCCTGCACCTGCAGCCGGCGGGTGAGCATAACCTGCATGGGGTCGAGCTGCCGGTTGAGAATCTTGATGAAGTTGCCCAGGCTGGCGGTGAGGGTGAAAGCGGCTTTTTTCTCGTCCGGGCTGTCCAGTCGCCTGACGCCGCGGCATTTGCCGTGCCACAAGTCCAGGTATAAGTAGGCCGGCTCTTTCAACTCGCCCTCGGGCAGCACAACGAAGATGATGTCGCCCTCCCAGTTTTTGGCCACATGGCCGTAGGCCTCGCTGGCGTTGAGGGCCTCCATCAGGGCCGTGACCCATTCGGCAGAGGGGAATTGGATGGCCATGGTTCCTCCAGACGGTACGGGCAAGTTGGAAACTTGCCCTACAGAGTTGCAACGGAATGGGCGAATTATCCGGTGAAGGCAGGTGCTTGTCAAACAAAGGACCCCGCCCGAGAGGGCGAGGTCCTGCGAACAAAAATATGCCCGCGCGCCGGTACGGTCAGGCTGCGCGAGGGCAGGGGTTCCGCTGGTGGGGCGGTCAGTGCGCCAGCGCTTGCGAGACGCTCTGGCGCAGTCGGGAGGGCATGAAAGGCTTGGTGATGTAGTCGTTGACCCCGGCTACCCGCAGCCCGAAGGTGCGGTCGTAGCGCGTGGCCAGGGCCGTGACCACAATGACTGGAATCTTCTTGAACCGCTCATCGGCTTTGAGCTTCATGAACACTTCCCAGCCGTGCATATCCGGCATCATCAAATCGAGCAACACCAGATCCGGCTCGACCTTCTCCATGGACAGCAAGCCGGCTTCGCCCCCCACGGCAGGCACCACCTCTGTATTGTCGTCGTTGAGCATCAGTTGCATCAGGTCAATGAAATCCTGATCGTCCTCGATGCACAAGATGACATTGCGCTTCCGCTCCATTGGTTGCTGGCTCCTCTCCTCTACTGATCTTGCATGGACGTGCTTTGTTAACCATTATATGGAAAGGTCGTCCGGGACAAGTTACAGTCTGGCAAGAAGAGAGTTTGAAAGCAGTTGGGAATGCCGGCTGGAGCAGGGCAGGCGCCCCCGGCGCGATTCGAACGCGCAACCTGCGGCTTAGAAGGCCGTCGCCGGGGGTGTGTTGCGCAGTGCACATATACAGGGGTTCGGGCAGGTTCATCCGCCACATGTGGCGTATCCGGGAGGCTTTGCGCCCGCCAGAATAAAAAAGTCCGTTGTTTTTTGCGAGTTCGCCGCCCCCGTCACCCGGCCAGCGCCAGCAGTTGGCCCCGTAACATGGCAGCCTCGCGTGGGTGGGTCACTGCCAGCGCGTTGAGCAGCCGCAGCCGGTCCGCCGGAGGGCAGTCCTGTAGCACCCTGTACACCCGGCCCGGCCCGGCCCCG
>CAYZNA010000221.1:0-6513 GCA_964478665.1 uncultured Anaerolineales bacterium | reverse complement strand
GCTATGACTGCTCTTTCCAGCCATTCGCCTTCTGGCACACCGGCCAGGGGAGCGAGGTGGAACTGGCGCAATAGCTCGTTGTTCAGCAAATCGCGGTACAGCGCCGGATGCCGCCCACTTCGCCACCGATGTCGCCGAGTGTCCGCGTCACGTAGTTGCCCATGACTGGTTCAGGTCGTGGGAGCAGACCTGCGGGGTCCTGCAGACCCCACAGGTCTCGCCGTTTTTCACTTGATGCTCCTCAACGCCCTGTTCGTCTCCTCCAGATCAAACGCCGCCGGGTCAAACTCGCCGCCGACCCATTCCAGCATCGAGTCGTGCTCCGGGTGCTTCGGGTTGCGGATGGCCTGCAGGAATTCGGCGTAACCCCACACGCCGCCCACGTCTTCGGGCGGGCAGGCGCGTTTGCCCGTCAGGCACACCGGGTGCTTCATTGTGGGGTCGGGCGGCGAAATCTTCTCCACCAGTACCTCGTGCTCCCAACTGTCGCCGAAGTCGTACTCGTACATGAACTTCGCGTTCTCGCCGGGCGCGACCTGATCTAGCCGCACGTCGCTGGAATCCTCGTCGCCTGACTCTTCCCAGTCTGTGCCCGGGTAGGGCAGGCTGTACCCCGTCCCGCCCACGTCGAAGCGATGCAGGTGGCTGTCGGTCCAGCCCATGGCGAGCTGGATCACGGAGTGCAGGTCGCCCAGCGTGAACTCGCCGGGCACCAGCACCCGCCGCCATACGGGCGGGCGCAAGTCGAGCAGGGTGATCTTGAGTTGATAGACAGGACCGATCTTTACCCAGGGCATGATAGCCTCCTATGCGTTCTCCGGCAGTTGTGCGACACTCCCGGCAATTCGATGGCGTTGTTTATGCCGCGAAGTATAACCGCTCTGGCAGCCAATTTGCAACCGGCTGCCGGAGCGATGATCGGTCTGGTAGTGACCGGCAGCCGATCCGGGGGCGCCGGGCGTGGCACCGCAACTCCCGCGCGGCGCGGGTAGTCTCATTCTGCCTGTGATTGCAGCAGGCGCAGCAGCGAGCGCCGGACCAGCAGGTCGCTGCACACCATGCCCGGCACCTCCCCGCCAGCCACTACCGGCATGGCCGAGATCTCGTGGTGCTCCAGCTCGTGGATCACTTTCAACAACCCATCGCCGGGCGCGGCAGTGAACACCGACAACCCGATCAGCCCTACCGCCCGGTTGAACAGGCGCGCGGGCGGCAGCCAGCCGGCCAGCGCGGTGTAGAGCAGCAGCCCGGCCAGCGCAATTGCGGTCAGGGGGATGCTCTTCGCCAGCCCGTCGCGGCCGGGCAGCCACGGGTGCACCACGGCGTAAAAGTACGAGAGCAAGATCAGGCTGGCGGCCACCGGCCAGAACAGGCCCCGCCAGAACAGCGCCACCGGGAGCAAGATCAGCAACCCGTAGAATCCCGGGGTGACTGTGACGGTAGGGCAAGATTGAATCTTGCCCTACAGATCTCTGCGTTCGAACTGCCACACCGCCACGGCCAGCGCGGCCGCGAGGTACAGCACGGCGTAGACTACCATCAGCGGGCTGGGCACCGAGAACACGAACATCGGCCCGAAGTTCACCCCCATGCGCTGCACCAGCGGCGAGGTCATCACAAAGGCCGCCCGGCGGAAGAGCGCCTCGCTGGGAATCAGCAGGCTGGAGAGGATGCCGATGTTGACCGCCGTCTGATTGTGCAGCAGCGCCCCGATCTGCTCGACCCAGCCGCCGATGAAGGCCACGCCGTACAGCCCGAAGACCGCGCCGCCGGTGGCCAGGGTGGAGAAGCGGCTGCTGCAGGCCACGGTGAGCGACATGATCAGCAGCGCCTCGAGGTAGATCAGGGAGATGCCGGCCGCGGCGTTGGGCACATGGTAACCGGCCAACAGATAGACCACCAGCAGCAGACCGCCGCCCATCAAGGCCAGGTACAGGGCCAGCAGCCCGGCGAAGCCCAACCACTTGCCCAACACAATCTCAGCCCGGCGCACCGGCCTGGTGACGAGGGACTGGATGGTACCGGAGCCGATCTCGCCGGCGAGGGTATCCGCAGAGACCAGCGCCCCCATGGCCAGCGAGAGGAAGTTAACCGCGTACATGCCGGCGTTGCTCAGGAAGTTGTACACCTGACTGCGCAGCAGGCTGTCCATTGCGTCGCTGGTGGCCGGCAGGCCGGTCTCGCGGATAATGAAGTAGAAGCCCGCGCCGTACAGGACCAGAAAAGCCAGGCCCAGCAACAGCGCGGCCAGCGCGATCCTGCGCCGGATGGCCTCCAGAAAGGTGAGACGGGCGAGAGTGAAGGTGGCCACCTCAGGTCTACAGGCCTCCGTCGGCGCCCACCGTCTGGATGAACAGCTCTTCCAGTGACAGCCGCTGGGGCGTCAGGGCGTAGACTTCCGCGCCCCGGGCAACGAGATAACGGTTGATGGCCGGCAGCGCCGCATCGTCGGCTACGGTCAGGGTGAGGTGCTCGCCGTCGGCGCGGATGTCGCTCGCCCACCGGGCCAGCCCGGCCAACGTCTCCGGAGTCAGGCCGCCGGCGCGGATGGCCACGCTGGTCGTCCCACGCTCCCCGACCAGCGATTTCAGGTCGCTGACGCGCACCACCTCGCCGTGCCGGATGAAGGCCACCCGGTCGCAGGTGATTTCCACCTCGCTGAGCAGATGGGAGTTGAGGAACACGGTGGCGCCGCGCGCACGCAGATCGCGGATGATGTCGCGCACCAGCCGCCGGCCAACCGGGTCCAGGCCAGAGGTCGGCTCGTCGAGGAAGACCAGCGCCGGATCGTTGAGCAGCGCCCCGGCCAGCCCGATGCGTTGCAGCATGCCCTTGGAGAAGGTGCGCAACTGCTTGTCGCGGAACGGCGTCAGGCCCACCAGCGCCAGCAGTTCCGGGATGCGCGCCCGCAGCCGGGGTGGGTCCATGCGGTAGAGCTGCCCGTGCAGGCGCAGAAACTCGGCTGCCGTCAGCCAGTCGTGGAAGCGAAAGTGCTCGGGCAGGAAGCCGATCCGGGCGCGGGCGGCCCGGTCGCCCAGCGGGGCGCCCAGCAGGCTGCCCGCCCCGGCGGTGGGGGCCACCAGTCCCAGCAGCATCTTAACCGAAGTGGTCTTGCCGGCGCCGTTGGGGCCAAGGAAGCCGAACACCTCCCCCTGGCGGAGCTGTAGCTCCAGCCCACGCACGGCCACGGTCTCGCCGAACACCTTGCGCAACTGGTGGGTTTCGATAGCGCAGGCGCTCACTTCAGCGCGTTCGCCATCGCCAGCGCCTGGTCGGCGTAATTGCCCGGCCCGCCGATGGCGTAGATGATGCCGTCCTTCACCCAGATCAGGGCGAATTGCGGCGCGTCATTGCCGGGGCGCTCGATCAGGGTGCCGGTCACCCCGTCCACCGCCACCTGGCGGTACGAGGCGGCGTTGCGCGGAATGGGGATCACCAGCGTGGAAGTCCAGTCCACCGTCCGGGCGTAGGCCCGGGCCTGCGCGGCCGACATGCCGGTGAACTGCAAGCCGAGTTCGGCCAGGCGGGCCACGTCCAGGTCCGGTGGGGCGTCCACCGTGGGGCTGGGGATCTGGGTAAAGATCACGCAGTCGGGGTAGCCGCGATCTGACGAGCCGCTCTGGGAGGCCGCGCCCTCGTTCAGGGGCGGGCACTCACCGTAGCTGGCAGTGACCGCGTCGGGGATGTTGACCTTGATGGTAGCGCCATCCAGCGCGGCCGGGAGTTGCAGGTCGGAGTGACCGGCTTCGTCCAGCAGCGCCTGGGCGCGCGCCCGGTCCACGATCAACTCAAAGGCCGCGCCGCTCTGCACGCTCAGGGTGGGCACCTCGGCGCGGTTTCCCGGCAGGCGCACGGCGAACCCGGCCAGTTGCGTGGCCTGGGCGGCGCCGGCGGCGGGGGTGGGGTCGCCCGGCTTGCGGGTGAAGGTTACCGAGCTGGAGAGCAACTGGCCGATCTGGTCGGCGAGCGCGCTGTCGCCGGTCAGTTGGCTCAGCCGGGTGGTGTCCACCGGCAGCACGGTTACCTGCTGCACGCGGAACAGCCCCAGAAACTGGCCGGCCCACGCGCGCACCGGCGAGAACCCCAGGGCAAATGCCAGGGTCAGTACGACTGCCAGCGTGCTCCATACCGGGCGCAGCCGGCGCTGATTTAGTGACTTCAACATGGGATATTCCTCCTGTATGTGGGCCCACCGGCCGGTTGGCCGGGCGGTCCGCTGGTGCTCGGTGATGCGGGCGGCGAGGCGGGCGCGAGCCAGGCCGGCGGCGAGTGACGTTTCCCCCGGGGCCGGGTCGAGCGCTGCCAGGTGGGCGGCCACTCGCTCGTGCCGGGCGGCCGCCTGGCGAGCGCGCTCCCGGCAGCGTGGGCAGGCGGCCAGGTGCGCCAGCACGCCGTCCGGCGCATCCGGGGCGGGCGTTCCGGTCCGTTTGTGGTTGAGGTAGGCTTGCAGTTGTCCTTCGCTGAGATGCATGGTCATCCCCTCTCTTCCACCCGATAGGCTTGCTCAAACTCACGCTCGGCCCGCGCCAGCAGCGCGCCCACCGAGCCGGGAGCAACGCCCACCGCCTGCGCCAGCTCGGCGTAAGACAGGCCGCTGTGGCGCAACAGCAGCAGCCGGGCGGCGCGCGGCTTGAGCCTGGCAAGGGTGCGCCGGACGCGTTCCTGCTCCTCTGTCCGTTCCGCTTCGGCCTGCGGGTCCGGCCCGGCCGCTCGCTCAAGCGCCAGATGGCCGGCCTGCTCTTCGTAGCGCCGCCGCCGGCCGGCGGCCCGCAGGGCGTTCAGTCCCAGGTTGGCCGCCACGCGGTACAGCCAGCCGGTCGGGTTGCCGGCTGGCCCCCGATTGCCGAAGGTCTCGAGGGCTGGCCCGGGCGGGCGGCGGTACAGCCGCCAGAAGGCCTCCAGCGCCAGGTCTTCGGCTTCTGCGCGGTCGCCCAACATGCGGAATAGCATCCCGCACACCCGCTCCCAGTGCTGGCGAAATGCCTCTTCGAAGTCGGCTTCGCGCCGGGCTGCGGCAGCCGGCGGATGGGCGCGGGCCGGGCTTGCGCTGTCTGTTCTCACGATCACCAGGGGTCTCCGCGAGCGGTGGGCCGGCCTCGCGCGCTTACAGGATTAACACCGCCCGACCTGCGGATGTGACACTTGTGACCCCGACCCTGCGTGGAAGCGCCGAAGTAACTGCCTGGCCTCATCCTGGCCCGCTCTCCTGATCCGCGTGTGCGCGCAAAGGTTGCAAAAGGAGGGGTGCGGCGCAGCAGGTCCGCCAGCCAGAAGTCGCCGCGGCCGTTGTTGAGCAGCAGGGTATGCCCGTCCGGGGCGCGGCAGCAGCCGGCCGCTATCCCCCAGTTGCACCAGCGCATCCGGCATCTGCCGCAACAGTCGGCCAAAGAGCAGCGCGCCGGCCAGCAGGGCAAAAGTGAGCGAGACGAAAATCCAGTCGCTCAAGTCGGCCCACATCAGGGCGGCAGGGGAGCGCCGGGGGCCGAGCAGGCCACGGGCAACGTCCAGCGCCAGCAGCAGGCCCAGCGGGCCGAGGGCGATCGGGACGATATTGCGGAAGCACCAGTCCAGCGCCCGGTCGGGGTGAAACAGGCGCTCGTCCGGGGCGGGGGAGGGCGGTTGCGAGTCGGGGACAGGTCGGGAGTCGGGGGGCAGGGTCATGGCAGCAGTCCGGGGAGAGGGTGGGTAGCAGGATCGGGCCTATTGTATCCCCAACCGGGGGGAATCGGGCAAACAACTGCGTGCGTTGCGCGTTCGGAGCGCGCCTCCCCAAACGGGCGGGCCGGGTTCATATTCATCTCTAATGGGCGGCGAGGTAGTGTAGCCCGAATCGGTAGCGGGGCGCGGTGTATAATTGCACCTATGACAGCGCTCCCCCCCGCTCAGTCCAACGGCAAGCTGGAAACCGAACAGAATATCTGGCTGGCCAGCGTGCGGCAGGATGGGGGCGGGCCGCACCTGGTCCCGGTGTGGTTTGTCTGGGGGGATGGGCGGCTGTACCTGTGCATTGAGCCGGGCAGCGTGAAGGCCCGGAACCTGCAACACAGCCCGCGGGTGGCGCTGGCGCTGGAGGATGGGCAGCACCCGGTGATCTGTGAGGGGCGAGCGGTGGCGCTGCCGCAGCCGTGGCCGGAGGCGGTGTGCGCCATCTTCCGGCAGAAGTACGAGTGGGACATCACGACGGACGGGCAGTACACGGCGCTGGTGGAGGTGGAGCCGGAGAAACGGCACGTGACATGACCTCGAAAGAGAGAAGGCGACATGGAAGAAAATAACTCTCTGACACTGCCCGAATTCAAGTCCATCGAAGAACTGGCAGAGTTCTGGGACACTCACGACGTTGCCGACCACTGGGATCAACTGGAGGAAGTTGATCCGGATGAAGTCTTGCCGCGGTGGAAGCGGGTAAACATAGAGTTGCCTTTTTCTACACTCATCCGGGTTGTGGACAGTCTGGCGATGGAGGATGCCCGGCTGTTGTACCATCATCTGGCCGAACGTCTTGAGCCAGAG
>CAYZNA010000220.1:0-6525 GCA_964478665.1 uncultured Anaerolineales bacterium | reverse complement strand
GTGTGGGTTGTCGGCCATGGGTCGCTCCTTGCTGGGGTCGCTCGCCGGCCTCCCGCTGGGGGGCGCGGCGCACTTGATTATACGCCAGCCTGAAGGGGGGAGTTGCAAAGGGGGGTAGTCGCAGGGCATTGCCCTGCGACTACCCCCCCTTTCATCACTACCGTGCGGGGGTCTACGGCACCCAGTTCGAGAGCACGGTCAGCGTGCGGTCGGGCTGGTCGGGGTCGTTGGTGGGCGAGTGCACGGGGAAGTCATGCATGCCGCCCATGTCGCCGTGCATCATGAACTGCATGGAAAGGGTGGTCTTCTGACCGGGCTGGAGGACCATCGAACCGATGGCCGGGACGGGCGGTCAACAGCCCTCCACTACTTCCACATAGGGCTTTTCCACAAAGCGCAACGGCTGGTCGCCCACGTTGGCGAGGGTGAACTGCACCTGCACCGTTTTGCCAAGGCGCACGTCCCCCAGGTCCATCTTTTCTTGATCGGCGCGCAGGGCCGGTGCGCCGCTGACCTGCGGGGTCACTTGCAACCCCCCGCCACCCCCGCGCAGGGCCAGCGCCGCCGCACCCAGCAGCAGCGCGCCGCCGGTCACCAGCGCCACCGGCCACCAGTAGCGGCGACCCGGCGGGGCGCCCCTACCGCCCCGCCGGGCCGAGCGTCTCGGTCTATTTTGACTCATGGTTGCTCCTCATACTCAAACTGAAAGGCCCACAGAAAATCCACCAGCGCCCGCGTCTGAGCACCGGTAAAGATTGGCCCCCAGTACGGCATGCCGGTGCCCATCCCGCCCCGGATGATCTTGCCCTCCAGCAACGCGGAACTGGCCCCCAGCATGGTCGCGGGGTCGGTAAAATTGGCCGGGGATTGGGTCTCGTGGCCGGCCGGCATCGCCGGCGTGGCGGCCACACCGGCACCCTCTTGGGGATCGGAGCGCAACGCGGGCGCAGCCATCACCCCGTCGCCCGCGCCGGCCTCGCCGTGGCAGGCGGCGCAATTGGCCGCATACAGCGCGCGCCCCGTGGCCAGCGAGGCCGGCGCCGTGCGCGATTGCCACAGGAAGGCGATCAGGTCCCACAGCGCCCGGTCGTCCAGCGCGCTCAGGGCCGGGTCGGCGCGCAGCGCCCCCCAGGTCGCGCTCGGGCTGATAGTCGAATAGTCGGATAGTCGAGTAGTCGGAGGATCGGCCGGCAGCAGCCCGCCCGCCCCGGCTCCGCCGGTCGGGCCGGGGGCGTAGGCCGCCACGCGCACCGCCGAGGGCCGGTCCCCCGGAACTACGGCCGCCGGGTGCGGCGCGTCGAGGTCCAGCCCCAGCGTCAGGTACAGCGGCAGCGGCTCGGTGGGGGCGGGGTTCAGCGCGCCGGCGACTTCGATCGTTCCGCGCATGCGCCAGTGGTTGGGGCCACACCAGCGGGTGCAGTAGTACACGTATTTGCCGGGCCGGTCGAAGGCCAGGGTGGTTTCCACTACCTGCCCCGGCGGCAGGTCCAGCGGCGGCGCCGCGCTCTGCCCGATGGCGAAGCCGTGCACCACGTCGTCGGAGATCAGGCGCAGGCGCAGCGGCTGGCCGGCCTGCGCGGTGAGGTCGGCCGGAGACCAGCCGCCGGTCTCCGAGACGGTGGCGTGCAGCTCCACTGCCCCCCGGCCGCTGGCGCGGGCGCCCAGCCAGCCAGCGGCAGCCCCAGGGCCAGCATCAGGGCCAGCAACCGGGCGGCGCGCTCTGCCCTCAACCGACCAGCAGCCATAGCATCCCCACGGTCACTGTCGAGCAAAAGCCCAGCACCGGTCCCAGTTGAGCCAGTCGCGCCCGCCCGCCGCCCAGTTCGCGGGCGATCCCGTGGGCGGTCAGGCCGGCCCAGGCCAACCCGCCCAGCAGCACCAGCGCCTGCGCGGTTGGAACGGAACCCATGAGGTACGGTCCCCAGGCGAGGCCGGCCGTGCCGAACAGGTTCCAGCCCTTGCCCAGCGGGTCGGACAGCGTGGGCCACAAATAAGACAGGTTGGCGAACACGAAGGACAGGCTGAAGGCGATCCAGCCGGTCAGGCCCAGCGGCACGAGCGCAGTCGCAAAGGCAACGAAGGGTTTGCGCAGCCGCCCGCGCGCGCCGCTCAGCGCACGCCCGCCCCACACCGCCAGCCAGAACAGACCGGGCAGCAGGCCAAAGGCGACGGTGAGGAACGCCAGCGCGTATGCCAGCCAGGCGGGTGAGCCGATGTTGTAGGCGGCGGTCTTGAGCGCCCCCCACGGCCCCAGCATCACCGCCGAATACACCAGCGCGCTGCCGAGCATGATGAAGGCTTTGAAGGCCTCGTCCAGCCGGCGCCCGGCCGGCTGCAGCAGGTCAGCGCCGGGGGCGCGCAGGTTGATGGCGATGTTGTCTTGCGGGCAGGTGCGCAGGCATTCCATGCAGGCGCCGCAATAGGTGTTCTTGACCAGCCCGCCGGGGAACACCTGCCACGGGCAGCCGTAGCCCCCGGCGTTGCCGGTGTAGCAGGTTTTGTCGGTGTGGGCGGCGCAGACGGCGGTATCGCGCACGCGCACCTCCAGCGGGGCCAGTTGGGCGTACAGGCCAATGAAGCCGCCCACCGGGCACAGGTAGCGGCAGAAGGCGCGCCGCTCGAAGACCAGCGCACTGCCGGCCGCCAGCAGCAGCAGGGCCGCCAGCACCAATCCGGTCACTTGCGGGCTGGTGAGCACCACCGCGCTGAACAGGGCCAGCAGTGCGAAGGCCCCGTTTTGCAGCCAGATGTTGCGCAGCTTGTTGGGCCAGCGCCGCCCCAACCCCAGGCCGCGCCCGCCCGGGTCGAGCAGCGCCCCGCGCTGCAGCCATTCTCCCGGCAGCGGGATGGGGCACACGCTGCACCAGCCGCGCCCGAGCAGCGGCACCGCCAGCAGCATCAGCAGCGCCCACCAGGCGATCCACACAAACACAATGCTAAAGTTGTGGCTGCCCACCGGGGTGCCCACCAGCCCGGCCAGGATGGCGAACAGAAAGCCGCCCAGCAGCAGCGACTGGATGACGAACTGCGGCCAGCGGCTTCTGAGCAGGCGGTACAGTAACGGGGAGCGGGTGAGGTCGAGGCGCATGGCGGGTAGTTCAGGGGGTGTCGGTGAGGCGCGGGCGGCCGGGGGCCAGCGCCCGAGAGCGCCAATCGGGGGCGAGCGCCCAATAGCCGGCCAGCAGCAGCGGGACACTCAGCGCCAGCGCCAGCGCGCGCCAGAACAGCCAGTTGGGACCGACGTTGAGTTTGCCGAGCATAAAGGGATGCAGCGGCCCGCAGGTCACCGAGCAGCGGAAGCGGAAGCTGCCCGGCCGGTCGGCGGTGAAGGTCAGGCGCGCGGTCTGGCCGGGGTCGGCGGTCAGGTTGAGGTTGTAGCCGTCAAGGTACAGGCCGTGCACGTAGTCGGTGGAGGTCAGCTCGAGGGTAACCCGGTCGCCGGGGTTGACGCGCAGGGTGGCCGGGGAGTAGGCAAAATCCCCCGCCGAGAGGCGGATCAGCCGGCCCGTCGGGGGCGCGGCCGGCCGGGGGGCGGGCGCCAGCGCAATCAGCAGCGCGGTGAGGGCCGGAAGACCCCAGGCAAGAATACGGGACGGGCGGTGGACCGGGGTCATTGGCCAGAGTTTACGGCATGTTGGAGGGGCCGTAGCGACCGTAGGTGTTATCTACGTAGGCCCGAATTTGCGGGATGGTCTTGCCCTGCTTGAGCAGGCGCATAGTGTCCTGAGTGATGTCCACACAAATAGAGCAGCCGAGGGCGTGGGTATCGAAGCTGAGGTCGTCGCCGCTGGAGCCGGAAACGTAACAGTCGTAGTTGGAGGTGTGGCCCATCGCCCCGCAGCCGCAGTAGCAGGGGATTTGCTGCATCACTTCCGGGTTGGCGGCGGCGAATTGATAGGCCTGCTGCACCCGGACCGGCGCGGCCTGAACATCGGCCGGCATCTGGCTCATGGGCGCCATCGCCAGCCCGTGGCCGGCATCGGCGGGGGCGCCCCCACAGGCAGTAGTCAGGCTGCCGGCGAACAGCGCAAGGACGAGCGCGGTGATCAGCAAGGGGCGAGAAGTGGTCATGAGGTCAGCCTCCGGTCGTGGATGGTCAGAACGCAGTACCGCAAAACTCGCTTTTGTCATGCTGAGGTAACTACTCAGCCTCGCCGCCGAATAGAATTCGGCGGCTACAAAAGTGCTAAACCCGCTTCGCGGGTTTGTTTCTCCGGTAGCCGTCGGATTTTATCCGACGGCGGCTGAGTAGTTACATGCTGAGCGGAGCGAAGCATCTCCGGCCAGGCGTGAGACTCTTCGCTTCGCTCAGAGTGACTTTTGCGGTGTTGCGTCAGAACGATACCGCGAGCGGGCGAGGCGTGACAGTTACGAAGATCATCTTTTTGGTAGGACTTGACGCCTTCCCGTCCGCGCGGGCGGCGAAGCGGCTGCCCCGGCCGGCGCCCCCCCGGCACCCCCCGGCACCCCCCGGCACCTGCGTCCGGGGCAGGTGTGCGTCCGGGGCAGGTGTGCCGGACGTTCCCACGGCTTCTCCTGAACCCACTGCCACCAACCCCGGTCCGACGGCCACGGCCCCGGGCGCCAACAATGGCGGCCTGACGCTGTGGCTGGACGGGGTGCAGCAGGCCGACCTGAGCGGGATAGATAATGACACCGGGCGCATTGACCGGGTGGCGTTGGGGCCGCTGAGCGGGCTGGACGCCGGGACCAGTGGCGCGGAGTACTTTGACGCCTTCGAGAGCCGCCGGCAGGGCTACATCGGTCCGCTGGCCGGGCGGGGCGGGAGAAGGTTGGCAGCAGCAGCACTCTGCGCTACATCCTGAGCGACCATCTCGGCTCGGCCAGCACAGCCCCCGCTCGCGGGCAAACTACGTGGTCTTCGACGCCTTCAGCGTGCCCTGACACCTCAACACCTGACACCTCAACACCTGACACCTCAACACCTGACACCCCAACACCTGACACCCCAACACCTGGCACCCCAACACCTGACAAAGGCTTGCTTTTTCCCGCGGGTCGGAGTAAATTGCTCCTGAGTGACGCGCGGCGCACAGACGGGGGACCGCGCCGAGCCAGAGGGGGACCAATGAGCACCGAAGCAGCCGGGCAGAGCGGCGGCATCAACATTGATCAGGTCGGGGCAGTCAGCGTGGCCCGCGACATGGCCGGCCGCGACATCATCTACAACGTACAGGGCGTGGACCTGGCGGTGTTGCGTGCGCTGGAAGCAGAACTGAACGACTTCCTCGCCCGCTTTGTGGTGTTGCACCGCCAGCTTGAGGAGTGGAAGGACCTCCACAACGTGCTGCAAGACCTGCAGGTGCGCTTCTCCATCTGCCGCAGCTATGGCCTTGAGTTGGGCCGCCGGGATGACCGGCGCGGCGGCCTGCTGGGCATCCTGGGCCGGAACGCCGGCCGCGACGAGCAAAGCGAGCGCTCGCTGTACGAACTCTCCCTCAACTGGCAGCAGTGCAAGCTCACCGTAGACCAGTTGCGCCGCTTTACCGCCGGGTTGCGCCACACCGGCCCGCCCTACGACCGCCAGGCGCACACCGGCCCGGCGGAGATGGTCGCGATGGACCGCCTCGGGGGTGAAATAGACGGCGCCTTGCACGAAAGCGACCAGGTCAACCTCGCCGACCTGATCGGCGCCTTCGCCAGGCAAGTGGACGACTATCTGTACCTGGCCGACAAAGCCCTGCGCGACGTAGCAAAAGAAATCAACCAGCTTCCGGCACAAATCAAACTTCACGGCGGTGCATAATGCTCACCTACGCTGAGATCATCTCCCAACATCTGGCCCTGCTCAAAGAGGAGGCGCAACCCGCCAGCCCGGAGCGCACCGAACGAGTGAAAGCGTTTATTGCTCAGATGGTAGCCGCCGGCGGGGGCATCGCCGACGCCCGGCAGCGCGAGCAACTGCGCAGCATTCTGCGCTACTGGAGCGCCCACGTGTACGACCAGACTGGCGAGTTTCCGCCCTCGCAACTGGCCCCGCCCTCGCCCGATCTCTCCCGGCCACGCCGGCCGGTCTGGCGGTGGGTTGCCGGTCTGGCCGGGGCGTTGATATTGGTCGCCCTGGGCGCAGCGTTGATCTCTCGCGCCCCGGGCGTCGGCCCCGCATCCACACTCACCCCGCAAGCCTTGCCCAGCGCTGTGGCCGCCAGAACCGGTCAGAGGTGATTCCTCGTTCAAGATGAGCCGCGCCCAAGCAAGGGCATCGGCGTAGTAGCCCATGCCCCTGTCCAGTCGCACTTGCTGAAAATCGATCCGTGTTTGCGTGGAATGCGGAACGTCCGCAAAAACGAAATCCAGCTCTCGGGCCAGCTCCTGGTTGGCCTGCGTTCCCGTCAGAATCAACACGCGCCTTAACGCCGCGTGTAGCAATCGGTTTTCTGGTCGGTCCGTCGAAAACTCATCGTGCTCGGTGAAAAAGCGGTCTGCCCGGAACAGGTTCTGCCGCAAGTGTGGCGACATCAGTAGCTTGCCACGCAAGGCAAACAAGTTGTCCTGCCGCTGGCG
>CAYZNA010000219.1:306-6530 GCA_964478665.1 uncultured Anaerolineales bacterium | reverse complement strand
CGCCCCGACGAGGCCCTCGCCGCCTACCAGCGCGCGATTGAACTCGACCCGAAGTATGCCTATCCACACAACGGCCTGGGCAACGTGTACCGCGACCTGGGCCGCCCCGACGAGGCCCTCGCCGCCTACCAGCGCGCGATTGAACTCGACCCCGATGACGCCTCGTACCACAGCTCGCTTGCATCCATACATCGAAAACTCAGTCACGAAGCAGAAGCCGCCGAGCAGATCAGGATCGCTCGCGATTTGATTGCGAAGGAAAACGAGTACAGCCGAGCCTGCTTTGAAGCAATCTGTGGAAATGCGGATGAGGCGCTGACATTGCTCAGCGTGGCGTTGGAGAAGAAGCAGGTGAGTCGGGATTGGGCCCGCCGCGACCCGGACTTCGACTTCATCCGGGATGATCCCCGCTTCCGCGCGCTGGTGGGGGAGGGTGGCGCCGTCGCCCGAATGGGAGCTGAAGCTCACCCCCTTCCGCGCGCCAATGGGGAGGACAGTGATAGGCTGAAGTAGGCAGTTCAGTTCCGTCATCTGGACATCACCCTCACGCCCGCGAAGTTCTTGCGATCACATCCTGCTCTCCTTCCTCCTTCCTCCTTCCTTCTTCCCTCCCCTCTATCCTATGCCTCCCCTCTCCGAATCCCTCATTCGCCAGGGCGCCAGCAGCCAGTCCTTCCTGCGCGGCCGCGACTACTACGACAGCGGCGCGGTGCTCTCCGTGCAGCGGCGCGGGGACCAACTGCTGGCCGAGGTCGAGGGCAGCGGTTACGAACCCTATCAGGTGCGCGTCAGCCTCGATGACGAGGGGATCGCCGGCGCCGACTGCTCCTGCCCCTACGACTGGGGTGGGTACTGCAAACACATCGTCGCGGCGCTGCTCAGTTACCTCCATCGCCCGGACGACGTGGAAGAACGCCCCACGCTCGCCGACCTGCTGGCCGAGCTGGATCGAGATCTGTTGCTGCAGCTCCTGCTTGAACTGGGCGACCGCCTGCCCGGCCTGGCCGAACAGGTGGAAACCCTGCTCCCCGGCCTGAGGCCCGCCCCCGGGGCGGAACCGGCCGGGGCGCAGGATGCCCCTCCCCCGCCCCGCCCTGCCCTCGACCCGGCCCCGATCCGCCGCCAGGCCCACGCCATCCTGCACAGCCTCGACCGGATGCGCCGCTCCGAGGCCTACTGGCACGTGGCCGGGGTGGTAAGGGACCTGGGCGCCATCGTGCAGCAAGCCCGAACCCTCACGGAGGCCGGCGACAGCGAGAACGCATTGGTGATCCTGCAGGCGCTAACCGAAGAATACAGGGACGAGTGGGCGATGCTGGACGACTCCGACGGCGAGGCCAGTGGTTTCTTCGGCGAGCTGGGCGCCGCGTGGACCGAGGCCATCCTCGCCGCCCGACTCACCCGCGAGCAACGAAAAGCGTGGGCCAAAAAGCTGAGTGCGTGGCAGAACGAAGCAGGCGAATACGGCGTGGAGGAGGCCTTTGACGCGGCCCAGGGCGCCGCCCTGCAGGGGTGGGACGACCCGGCCTTGCTGCGTGTGCTGAGCGGGGAAATCACCGAGAAAGGCGCGTGGGAAGACGAACCCCCGTGGTACGCCGATGCTCTGGCCGAGGCCCGCCTGACCGTGCTGGAGCGCCAGGGGCGCACGCAGGAATACCTGTATCTGGCCGAGGCCGAGGGCCAGACCGAGCGCTACCTCACCATGCTGGCAAAATCGGGCCGCGCCGAGCAGGCCGTCGCCGAAGGGCTGGAGTCCCTGTGCACCCCGGAGGAAGCGCTGGCGCTGGCTCAAGTCCTGCAACGGACAGGTCAGATCGAATCCGCGCTGCGCATCGCCGAACACAGCATCACCCTGAGCGGATACGGCCAGGCCACGCTGATCCGCTGGTTGCGCGAGTCCGCTGCTGCCGCGGGCCAGCCAGACCGGGCGCTGGCCGCCGCCGAAGCGGCCTTCCGCGCCAGCGCCGCGCTGGCGGACTATCAGGCCGCGCAGGCGCTGGCCGGCCCGGCATGGCCCGAGCTGCGCGCCAGGCTGCTGGCCCACCTCGCCGGAGTGGCCTCCACCTCGGCCCGGGTGGAAATCTACCTGCACGAAAGCATGATCGAAGAGGCGGTAGAAACGTCGAGTCAGGGGAGCGCGCTGGGCTTCGACCTGCTGGAGCGCGTGGTGGAGGCCGCCACCGCCACCCATCCCAATTGGGTGATCCCCATCTGCATCAGAGAGGCGAACCGCATCATGGACGGCGGCAAGGCGCAACACTACCACCACGCCATCGGCTGGCTGAAACATGCCCGCGCTGCCTACCTGGCCGCCGGAAAAACCCGGGAATGGCGCGCCCACCTGGGAGAACTCCTCGCCCTCCACCGGCGCAAATACACGCTCGTGCCCCTGCTGGAGACACTCCAGTAATCTCTCCCCACATTCCCCACTCCCCGCTCCCCACTCCCCAATCCCCAATCTCCAATCCCCACTCCGCATTCCCATGCGCCGCGCCCTCCTCTTCCTCCTTCCTTCTTCCTTCTTCCTCGCCTCTTTCCTCCTCTACCGTTCCCTCTTCACCGACCTGCCCTCCCTCGACCGCCTCACCGGATCCCTCACCGTCCCCTCCACCAAAATCCTCGCCCGCGATGGGCGGCTGCTGTACCAGATCACCGACCCGGCCGGGGTGAACCACACCGCCCTGCCCCTCGACCAGATTCCGCTCGCCCTGCAACAGGCCACGGTCGCCACCGAAGACACCAGCTTCTACACAAACCCCGGCGTGGACCTGCGGGGCATCCTGCGCGCGCTGTGGATCAATTTGCGCGGCGGCCAGGCGCTGGCCGGGGGCAGTACCATCACCCAGCAAGTGGCGCGCAACGTGCTGCTCGACCCGCAAGAGCGGGCGCAGCAAAGCCTCACCCGCAAGCTGCGCGAGAGCATCCTGGCCTGGCGGCTGGCCCGGGCCTATTCCAAAGACCAGATTCTGGCCCTGTACCTCAACCAGACCTATTACGGCCATCTCAGCCACGGGGTGGAGGCCGCCGCACAAACCTACTTTGGCAAGAGCGCCCGCGAGCTGAGCCTGGCCGAGAGCGCGCTGCTGGCCGGCCTGCCTCAGGCGCCGGGCGTGTACGATCCGCTGCTCGACCCGGGGGCAGCAAAAGCCAGGCAGGAGGTGGTGCTGGGGCTGATGGTCAAGCACGGTTTCCTGTCCGAAGAGGGGCGCCGCCTGGCCGCCGCCGAAACCGTGCGCTATGCCGCCAGCGCCTTCCCCATCGAGGCCCCGCACTTCGTCTTCTACGTCTGGTCCCAACTGGAAGCGCGGCTGCCGCCGGAGACCCTGTACGCCGGCCTGACCATCACCACCAGCCTCGACCTGGACCTGACCCGCGCCGCCGAGGGCATCATCCGCCAGCAACTGGCCGCGCTGGCCTGCCCCGGCGGCGGGGGTGGCGCGAAGGAATGCCAGCCGGCTCACGCCACAGACGGCGCGCTGGTGGCCCTCGACCCGCACAGCGGCCAGATCCTCGCCATGGTCGGTTCGCCGGACTACTTCGACCCGGCCATCTCCGGCTCGGTGAACATGGCCGTGGCCCCGCGCCAGCCCGGCAGCGCCCTCAAACCGCTGATCTACGCCGCCGCCTTCGACCCGGCCCTCTGCGCCGCCCTCCCGCAACCGCCCCCGGGCAACGGCCACGCGCCCCCTCCAACTCCCAACTCTAACTCTAACCCTGACTCTAACCCTGACTCTAACCCTGACTCTAACCCTAACTGCCCCTGGACCCCGGCCACCATGGTCCTCGACGTGAAGCACGCCTTCGTCACAAAAGAGGGCCTGTCCTACGTGCCGCAGAACTTCGACCGGCGCTATCACGGCCCGGTGCAGGCCCGCGAGGCGCTGGCCTCCTCGCTCAACGTGCCAGCCGTCATCGCGCTGGACCGGGTAGGGCTGGCGCCGGTCTTTCGGCTGGCGGGGACCCTCGGCCTGACCACCCTGACCGACGCCGACCGCTTCGGGCTGGCAGTGGCGCTGGGCGGCGCCGAGGTGCGCATGCTGGAACTGGCCGGCGCCTACGCGACCTTCGCCAACGGCGGAAATCGGGTGGTACCGGTGAGCGTGCTGGAAATCCGCGACGCGCAGGGTCGGGTGATCGAAAGCTACCGCCCGCCGCGCCCGGAGCAGGCGCTGGACCCCCGCATCGCCTACCTTATCACCGACATTCTGAACGACAACGAGGCCCGCGCCCTGAGTTTTGGCACCCACAGCGTGCTGCAAATCGGGCGCCCGGCGGCGGTCAAGACTGGCACCACTACCAACTTCCGCGACAACTGGGCGGTGGGCTACACCCCTTCGCTGGTAGCTGCCGCGTGGGTGGGCAACGCCGACAACAGTGAAATGCAGAACATCTCCGGGGTACAGGGCGCCGGGCCAATCTGGCACGAATTCATGCGCCGGGCGCTGCAGGGCAAGCCGGTGGAGCTTTTCGCCCCGCCGCCCGGCGTGGTGCGGGCGGTTGTGTGCGTCCCCTCCGGTTTGCTGCCCACCCCCGATTGCCTCCACACCCGGAACGAGCTGTTTCTGGAGGGAACCGTCCCCACCCGCCCCGACGACCTGTACCGGCCCTTCAGCATTGACCTGCTCACCGGCCTGGCCGCTACGCCAGACACCCCTCCCGAGCGACGGGCCACGCGCGTGTACCTTGTGCTGCCCCCGGAAGCCGAGGAGTGGGCGCGGGCGAATGGATTGCCCTCACCGCCGGCCCCTGCCCGGGATCCGGGCCAGGCGGGAGGGCGAGAGGCGGGCGGCCTCGTCATCACCTCCCCGGACCAGGGCACGGTGTATCGTCTCTCGCCCGTTCTGCCGCTCGCCGGCCAGCAGATTCCGCTGCGGGCCATGGCCGCCGCTCCCCTCCACAGCGTCACGTTCTTGCTGGATGATCGCCCGTTGGTCACGCTGAACGCAGCGCCCTTTGAGGTGTGGTGGCAGCTCGAGCCGGGCCAGCACCGGCTGGCGGCGTACGGCGTCACGCCTCTCGGGCAGGTAGTGCTCAGCCCGGAGGTGTCTTTCAGCGTGTTGCCCTGAGGGGGGAGATTAGAGATTGGGGATTGGAGATTGGGGATTGGGGATTGGGAATTGGCTACTGGACTTTGGCCGCTACACCCGACTGGCGAGCGGGCCGAAACCGCCCGAACAGCAGCGGTCGGGGTTCTTTGAGCGCCGGGTCGAGACCGACTATGGCTCGCTGCCTGACCTGCACGTTCCCAAACTGCGGCGCGGGAACCGGGAGCGGGTCTGGCAGGTGTTGACCCGCTACCAGAGCACGCTGCAGAGTGTGCTGGACAAAGGCCTGTACCTGTACAGTCTGGGCCTGTCGGTGCGCGACTTGCAGGAAGCCCTGTACCTGTTTGTGGGCCAGGTCCTCTCGCGCTCGGCGGTGAACCGCGTGACTGTGGCGGTGCAAACCCCCGATACCTTCGGCAATCGGGGGCTGGCGCAGCCAGCCGCTGACCGAAACGCCGCCCGTGTTGTTGGTGGATGGGGTGTGGGTCACAATCCTGTACCCGACCGGCGAAACCTGGACGGATGCCAGCGGGCATGTGCGGCAGCAAGTCCGGGGAGAAGAGCGGGTCATTCTGGCGGCGTTGGCGGTCTGGCCCGACGGGCGGCACTACATCCTGCATTACGAAGTGGCCGCAGACGAGAGTGCCGCCACCTGGAAGACGTTTTTCGCTCATCTGCTGGCGCGGGGCTTGAACCCGGTGGCGGTACAGGTCGTGGGCAGCGACGGCACCAAAGGCTTGCTGGAGGCCCTGGCGCTGTATGTGCCGCAGGCCGCCTCGCAACGCTGCACCGTGCATAAAGTGCGTGGCTTTGAGCGCTACCTGGCGTATCAGAACTTGCCCGCTGCCGACCCGGACACCGGCCAGCCGCTGACGCCCGAAGACGCTCGCCACCAACGCTGCGCCGGCATGAGCAGCGAAGCGCTGGACATCTTTACCGCCCCGACCCGGGCGGAAGCGAAGCAACGCCTGGCGGCCTTTGTCAGTCAGTGGGAGAATGTCGAGCCGGCCGCCGTGCACAATTTCACCTGGGGGATCAAACGCTGCTTCACGTTTTACCAATTGGACGCCCGGTTGCATCCATTGGTTCGCTCGACCAACCTGCTGGAACGCTTCTTCCGCGATTTCCGCCAGCGGGCCGATGAAATGGGCGCCTTCCCGAACGAAGCCAGTGGCTTGA
>CAYZNA010000219.1:0-296 GCA_964478665.1 uncultured Anaerolineales bacterium | reverse complement strand
CGCGCAGGTAAAGGCGTTGTTGCTCACGGTGGACGTGCTGCATAGCATCTGGACGGCGCTGGTGCTGTTCAAAGGGGCGGAGGAGGCCGGGGCGGTGGAGGCCATCGGCGGGGCGCTGCGGCGTCTGACCGCTGACCGGGGCATGCAGGCCTTGCTGCTGGGTTGGGCCTTCGCCTCGTTTCTGCAGGGAGTGGGGGGCTTCGGGGTGCCCATCGCGGTGATCGCGCCGCTGATGATCGGGTTGGGCTTCACCCCGCTGGCGGCGGTGGTGATTCCCTCCATCGGCCACTCGTGGA
>CAYZNA010000218.1:0-6576 GCA_964478665.1 uncultured Anaerolineales bacterium | reverse complement strand
GTCTCTGGTCGCCCCGAGGGGGCGGGCAGGGGGGCGGGCAGGGACGCCCGCCCCTGCGTGCGCCGTTCCGGGCGCAGGGGCGACTGTCTCTGGTCGCCCCGAGGGGGCGGGCAGGGGGGCGGGCAGGGACGCCCGCCCCTACGTGCGCCGTTCCGGGCGCAGGGGCGACTGTCTCTGGTCGCCCTACGTGCGCCGTTCCGGGCGCAGGAGCGACCGTCTCTGGTCGCCCCGAGCCCCGAGGCGGCAATTGACCACCAGCGGGAAATGCACCCACTGGAAATCGGTAGTTGACTCGGAACAGAATCTGTCGTATAGTGCTAACACGTGTTAGCAACACGTATTACCGGGCAGCCAGATGGCAAAACGAGTGACCACCAGAGAGGTAGCGGAGCAGGCCGGAGTGTCCCGGACCACGGTTTCGTTCGTGCTGAACGACGTGCCTGGCATGCGCATCAGCGATGAGACGCGCCAGCGGGTGCTGGAGGCTGCCCGGCAACTTAACTATCACCCCGACGCCACAGCCCGGCGCATGGTCACGGGGCGCACGCGCGTGATTGGATTTGTGCTGCGCCAGACACCCGATCAGGTGTATGCCGACCGCTTGCTGCCGCAGGTGCTGGCCGGAGTAAGCCAGGCGGCCGCGGCCCAGGATTTTCATGTCCTGTTCGAACCGATTCCGCCGGGGGACCATTCCGGGGCCTACGCGCGCCTGATTCGGGAGCGGCACGTGGACGGGCTGCTGCTCTCCGGCCCGCGCTCAGACGACCGCGAGCTACTAAGAATCTATGAGGAAGGCGCGCCCATTGTGTTGATGGGACGGCTGCCCGGCGCCAGCATCCCCTTTGTGGATGTGGACAATGTGGGCGGCGCGCGGCTGGCTACCCAACACCTGCTGGGGGCCGGCCACCGGCGGGTGGCGCTGATCACCAACGCCAGCCTGGCTTACACTGCTGCCACCGACCGGCTGACTGGCTATCGTCAGGCGCTGGAGGCCGGGGGGTGCCCCTTCGATCCGGCGCTGGTGCGCTACGGGCAGTTTACACCCCAGAGCGGGAAGGCTGCCATGGAAGAGCTTCTCGACCTCGACCGGCCGCCTACGGCGGTCTTTGTGGCCTCAGACGCGGTGGCGATCGGGGCGCTGTGGGCCACGCGCCAGCGCAGCGTGCGCGTGCCGCAGGATGTGGCCCTGGTTGGCTTTGACGACATCCCCATGGCCGAGTTCATTGATCCGCCCCTGACTACCGTTCGCATTCCCGCCACCGGATTGGGGTGGGGCGCCGCCGACCTGCTCATCCGGTTGATTGATGCAGAAGGGGTGCGCTCCCCGCAATTGCTGCTGGATACCGAACTGATCGTTCGCGAGTCGTGCGGCACGGCCGCCGCTGCCCGGAATGGCTGACTGCGGATGTCTCGATAGAAAAGGAGGTGGCTGCTATTGAAGATGCCCGGCACTGTGACTGCGATTTAGCTGACTTTCCATTTCTCTACTTTTCTCTTAATGGAGGAGAAAGATGAACAAGCGAATATGGTACGTACTTTCCATCGTGGCGGTCTTCGCCATGCTGGTAGCAGCATGCCGTGGCCCGGCGACCACTGCGGCGCCCGAGCCGACCAAGGCCCCGCCCCCGACCGCGGTGCCGGCCACCCAGCCGCCGCAGGCCGCGGCCATTGACTGCATGGGCGCCAAATCGGGTGACACGATCTCGATGCTGTACCAGTGGTCGGGGCAGGAAGAGAGCCGGCTGAATGAGATTCTGAAGCCGCTGGTGGACGCCTGCGGGATCGTGATCCAGCCGGAGAGCACGCGCGATCAGGCGCTGCTGGACACCAAGGTGCAGGCCGGGACCCCGCCGGACATCGCCTTCTGGAATGTGTCGCAACTGGTGCAGTACCAGGACAAGCTGGCGCCGATGGACCAGTTGGGCGTACACAAGGACAGCTACGCGCAGTTCTTCGTGGACGGCGGGACGGTGGCCGGGAAGTGGCTGGGGCTGCCGGTGAAAGCCGACATCAAGACCATCATCTGGTACAGCCCGGTGGTGTTCACGGCGAAGGGCTACGCAGTGCCGCAGACGTGGGCCGAGCTGGACGCGCTGGCGGAGAAGATGGTGGCCAACGGGGATGTGCCGTGGAGCATGGGGATGGAGTCCGGGGACGCGACCGGGTGGACCGGGTCGGACTTCATCCAGGACATCCTGCTGGTGGAACAGGGTCCGGGGTACGTGACGGACCTGCTAACCGGGAAGGTGGCCTACAACGACGCCGGGGTGAAAGAGGCGTACGAGACCTACCTGAAGTGGGCGGCGGACGCGAAGTACACGGTGGGAGGCGCGCAAGGGACGCTTTCGACCGGCTTTCTGGACGCGATCTACAAGGTGTTCTCTGACCCGCCGGAAGCGATGATGGTGAAGCAGAGCGGCTTCGCTGGCGGCGAGGTGGCCAAGAAGTACCCGGACCTGCAAGCGGGGACGGACTATGACTTCTTCGGCGTGCCGGGCGCGCAGGGAGTGCAGGGCGGCGCGGACTGGATGATGGCCTTCAGCGACACGCCGGCGGTGAAGGCGCTGGTGGCGTACCTGTCTTCGGCGGAGGGCGGGGTGAACTGGGCGAAAGCCGGGTTCGACCTGTCGCCGAACAAGGCTGCTGCGGGGAACTATCCGGACGCGGCGGCGCAGAAGAAGGGCGACATCCTGGCGAACGCGCAGGGTTTCACGCCGGACATCGGGGACACCATCCCGGGTGGCTTCGGCAAGGCCGAGTGGACCGCCATTGTGAACTCTGTCAATGGCAAGGACCTGCAGGCTGAACTCGACGCCGCCGCCGGAGTACAGGCGGAAGCGTTCGGCGGCGGTATGGCTGCCGGCGGGATTGACTGCATGGGCGCCAAATCGGGTGATACGATCTCGATGCTGTACCAGTGGTCGGGGCAGGAAGAGAGCCGGCTGAATGAGATTCTGAAGCCGCTGGTGGACGCCTGCGGGATCGTGATCCAGCCGGAGAGCACGCGCGATCAGGCGCTGCTGGACACCAAGGTGCAGGCCGGGACCCCGCCGGACATCGCCTTCTGGAATGTGTCGCAACTGGTGCAGTACCAGGACAAGCTGGCGCCGATGGACCAGTTGGGCGTACACAAGGACAGCTACGCGCAGTTCTTCGTGGACGGCGGGACGGTGGCCGGGAAGTGGCTGGGGCTGCCGGTGAAAGCCGACATCAAGACCATCATCTGGTACAGCCCGGTGGTGTTCACGGCGAAGGGCTACGCAGTGCCGCAGACGTGGGCCGAGCTGGACGCGCTGGCGGAGAAGATGGTGGCCAACGGGGATGTGCCGTGGAGCATGGGGATGGAGTCCGGGGACGCGACCGGGTGGACCGGGTCGGACTTCATCCAGGACATCCTGCTGGTGGAACAGGGTCCGGGGTACGTGACGGACCTGCTAACCGGGAAGGTGGCCTACAACGACGCCGGGGTGAAAGAGGCGTACGAGACCTACCTGAAGTGGGCGGCGGACGCGAAGTACACGGTGGGAGGCGCGCAAGGGACGCTTTCGACCGGCTTTCTGGACGCGATCTACAAGGTGTTCTCTGACCCGCCGGAAGCGATGATGGTGAAGCAGAGCGGCTTCGCTGGCGGCGAGGTGGCCAAGAAGTACCCGGACCTGCAAGCGGGGACGGACTATGACTTCTTCGGCGTGCCGGGCGCGCAGGGAGTGCAGGGCGGCGCGGACTGGATGATGGCCTTCAGCGACACGCCGGCGGTGAAGGCGCTGGTGGCGTACCTGTCTTCGGCGGAGGGCGGGGTGAACTGGGCGAAAGCCGGGTTCGACCTGTCGCCGAACAAGGCTGCTGCGGGGAACTATCCGGACGCGGCGGCGCAGAAGAAGGGCGACATCCTGGCGAACGCGCAGGGTTTCACGCCGGACATCGGGGACACCATCCCGGGTGGCTTCGGCAAGGCCGAGTGGACCGCCATTGTGAACTCTGTCAATGGCAAGGACCTGCAGGCCGAACTCGACGCCGCCGCCGGAGTACAGGCGGAAGCGCTGAAGTAGTTGGCTGGACTGTGAGAGAGTGCGGGCCGGAGCCGGCCCGCACTCTCTCCGGCACCCGCAGGGGCGCACGCTTCGCGCCACGCGTCCTGCCGGAGGGAGGCCGGGCCACCGGCTGAGCGGATCGGCGCCAGATGGCGCGGCCCCGAGAGCGCCCGCAGGGGCGCATCCAGAGATGAAGATGGAGGAAGACAGGAGATGGCTGCGCCAGCAGGAAGGGGCAGGGTCACCCCGCCCGTACTTCCCAGCATCATGAAGCAAGGGCGCGCGGCGCCCTGGTTGTACCTCTTGCCGGCCCTGGTGGTGATGACCGCCTTCATCGTCTATCCAGGGCTGAACACGCTCTATCTGAGTTTCCGCAACACCGACAACACGGCCTGGGCCACCGCCAACTGCACCGCCGGCCAGCCCTGCTGGGGCGCGCTGGAGAATTACCGCTACGCGCTGACCTCGGCCATCATGAAGACCGCGTTCCTCAACAACTTGCTGTGGATCGTGCTGATGGTGAGCGCCACGGTTCTGCTGGGGTTGATGATCGCTACCCTGGCGGATCACGTGCGCTACGATGCGCTGGCAAAGGCCATCGTGTTCTTGCCCATGGCGATCTCCTTCGTGGGCGCCGGCGTGATCTGGAAGTTCGTGTATGACTATGGCACCGGCCGCCAGCAGATCGGCCTGCTGAACGGCATCGTCACTGCCCTCGGGAGCAAGCCGGTCGCCTGGCTGACCACGCCGCAGCTCAACACCGTGGCGCTGATACTGGTGGGTGTGTGGATGTGGACCGGCTTCTGCATGACCATCCTGGCGGCTGCCCTGCGCGGCGTGCCCTCTGAGATTCTGGAAGCGGCGCGGGTGGACGGCGCCACCGAATGGCAGGTGTTCCGGCGCATCATGGTGCCCCTGATCATGCCCACCATCACCGTGGTGGTGACCACCATGATTATCAACGTGCTGAAGATCTTTGACATCGTGTACGTGATGACCGGCGGCAACTACGGCACCGAGGTGATCGCCAACCGCATGTACATCGAGCAGTACACCAGTTTCAAAACCGGGCGGGCAGCCGCCATCGCAGTGGTGCTGATCGCTGTGATCATCCCGGCCATGATCTTCAACATCCGCCGCTTTCGCGAACAGGAGGCCATCCGATGAGCGCCGCGCGCCTTAAAGCCCGGGTGCGCAGCCTGCCCCCGCACGTCGTCTTGATCGCTATTTGCGCGCTGTGGCTGATCCCCACCATCGGGCTGCTGGTTACGTCCTTCCGCCCCTTTCAAGCGGTGGGCGACAGCGGCTGGTGGACCGTGCTCTCGCCGCCCCAGGGCGAGGCCGCCTACCGGGCCTCGTGCGCTGAGTGCCACGGCGCCGACGGCAAGGCGCTCGCCGCCGCCAACCTGACCAATCCCGATCTGGTTAAGCAGTACCGGCGCTCGTTCAGCCTGCTGGCTGCCTTGCAGGAAGAGATCAACGGCCAGCCACACCTGGGGAGCGCGGCTGCCCCGGACGAGCAGGCAGCCGCCGACATCCTGGCCTACCTGCGCCGCATCTCCGGCGTCTCCGCCCCGCCGCGCTTCACCCTGAACAACTACATTGATGCGCTGGTGGGCTACCGGGGCACTACCAACTACGGGACTGAGTGCGCCGCCGGCACCCAGGCCCTGGACCTGACCTGCACCTGGCGCGACCTGGGCAACCCGCGCGGCATGGGACGTGCTTTCTTGAACAGCCTGATGGTCGCCATCCCGGCCACGGTGTTACCTATCCTGTTTGCCGCCTTCGCCGCCTACGCCTTCTCGTGGATGGACTTCAGTGGGCGGCAGTGGATGTTTGCCCTGCTGGTGGGCCTGCAGATCGTGCCGCTGCAGATGACGCTCATCCCGGTCTCCAAACTGTACGCGCAGTTGGGCCTCAACGGGACCTTTCTCGGGGTATGGCTGTTCCACACCGGATTCGGGCTGCCCTACGCCATCTACCTGATGCGCAACTTCCTCGGGTCGTTGCCGCGCGAGCTGTTCGAGTCGGCCTATCTGGACGGCGCCTCACACTGGACTGCCTTCTACCGGCTGGCGATTCCCCTGGCGGTGCCGGCCATCGCCTCGCTGGGCATCTTTCAATTCCTGTGGATCTGGAACGACCTGCTGGTGGCGCTGGTCTTCCTGGGCGGGCAGCATCCGGTGCTCACCTATCAGATCAGTAACATGGTCACCTCGCTGGGCAGCGGCTGGCACCTGCTGACCGCCGCCGCATTCATCTCGATGCTGCTGCCGATGGCTGTGTTCTTCGGCTTGCAGCGCTACGTCGTGCGCGGCCTGCTGGCCGGCGCGGTCAAGGGCTGAGGTACTCGACGCCTCCCGGGGGCGGGGCCGCGGGGACCCGGCCCGGGCCGCGGCCCTGCCTGCCGGGGAGCGGGTTCCGGCTCCCCGACCGGAGCGGCGCCCGCGCAGCGTCCAATCCCCCGCGAAGCGTCCAATCTCTAAAACTCTAACTCTAACTCTAACTCTAACTCTAACTCTAACTCTAACTCTAACTCTAA
>CAYZNA010000217.1:2035-6694 GCA_964478665.1 uncultured Anaerolineales bacterium | reverse complement strand
GGCTCACCCCTTCTCCAACGAGGTGGAGATCTTTTACCTCAACGCCGACAACATCAGGTTGGGCGCACAATTCACCGATGGTGTGCTGGCCCACGAATTTCAGCACATGATCCACTGGTATCAGGACCGCAACGAGGAAACCTGGATGAACGAGGGCTTCTCGGAGGTGGCGGCCTTCATCAACGGCTTCGGCCCGAGCGAGGCCTCCGACGCCTACACCGGCGACCCCGACCAGCAACTAACCGCCTGGCCGGACGGGCCGGGCGAGTCCACTGCCCACTATGGGGAGAGTTTCCTTTTTCTGGCCTACTTTCTGGATCGCTTTGGGGGCGAGGTCACGCGGGCGGTTGTACACCGGCCGGAAAACGGGCTGGAGAGCATGGATCTCGTGCTGGCCCAGCAGGGGCTGACCGATCCGGCGACCGGCGCGCCGCTCAGCGCCGACGACGTGTTCGCCGATTGGGCCGCAGCGCTGTACCTGCACGATTCGCGCCTGGGAGATGGTCGCTACGCCTACCGCAGCGTGTCGCCGGTTCCCACCCCGGCCGTGCCCGAGACCGTGGCCACCTGCCCGGCCCCCCCTGCTGACCGCACAGTGAGCCAGTACGGCATTGACTACATCCGCATCGCCTGTCCGGGGACCTTCACCCTGCACTTCTCCGGCTCGCAGCAGGTGCGTCTTGTCCCGCCCGACCCGACCTCCGGGGAGACCTATCTGTGGTCCAACCGGGGCGACGACTCTGACATGACCCTGACTCACGCCTTCGACTTCAGCACGGTGCAGGGGCCGCTCAGCTTCACCTACCGCACCTGGTTCGACATTGAGGAAGACTACGACTACGTTTATCTGGAGGCTTCCACCGACGGCGGAGGGCGCTGGACCATCTTGCACACCCCCGCCGGCACCGACAGTAACCCCTCCGGCAACAGCTACGGCTGGGGCTACACGGCGCTCAGCGGGGGCGGGGCCGCGCCGGAGTGGATCACGGAAACCGTGGACCTCTCTGCTTATGCCGGGAAGCAGGTCCTGCTGCGCTTCGAGTACGTGACCGATGCAGCGGTCAACCACGCCGGCCTGGTGCTGGACGACCTCAGCATCCCGCAGGCCGGCTACTCAGAAGACTTTGAAAGCGGAGATGGCGGCTGGCAGATAGCGGGTTGGGTGCGGGTGCGCAACCGGCTGCCG
Organism: uncultured Anaerolineales bacterium; assembly: GCA_964478665.1. Lineage (GTDB taxonomy): Bacteria > Chloroflexota > Anaerolineae > Anaerolineales > CAYZNA01 > CAYZNA01. Next base: position 5,508 of record CAYZNA010000217.1, on the reverse strand, counting down.
CAGACCTTCGGAGTGCAAATCATCGAAAAGGGCCAGGGCACCCGCGTGACACGCCTGGCGTTGGACAGTGCGCAGCAGGGCGAATATACTTTCACCATCGGCGGGCAGGTGACCGAGGCGCTTGTGATTGTGAGCGGGACCACCCGCTTTACGCAGGAGGTTGCTGCCTACCGCTACGAGATCACCTCGCCATAGCTCCATGCTTCCCTGCGATCTGCTCATTCACTCCGCCGGCCAACTGCTCACCCTGGCCGGCGGCCCGCAGCGCGGCGCCGCTCTCGGCCGGCTGGGCCTGATTGAAAACGGCGCACTGGCCGTGCGCGGGGGCAAGATTCTGGCCGTGGGTCGCACCCCCGACGTTGCGGCGCAGTTCCGGCCGGCCCGTAAACTGGACGCCAGCGGCAAGGTGGTGATGCCCGGCTTCGTGGACCCGCACACCCACCTGGTGTGGGTCGGCGACCGCGCGGAGGAATTTGAGCTGCGCCTGGGCGGCGCCACTTACATGGAGATCATGAACGCCGGCGGAGGCATCATGTCCACCGTGCGCCGGACCCGCGCCGCCAGCGTGGATCAGTTGGTGGAAGAGGCGCGCCCACGCCTGCGCCACATGTTGCGCCACGGCACGACCACCGCTGAGGCCAAGACCGGCTATGGGCTGGAAACCGCCGCCGAACTGCGCATGCTGCAAGCCATCCGCCGGCTGGCGCAGGAAGACATTGTGGACCTTGCGCCGACCTTTCTCGGCGCGCACGCTGTCCCGCCCAATTTCCGCGGCAAGGGCAACGGCTACACTCAATTGGTAATCAAGGAGATGCTGCCGGCGGTGAAGGAGCAGGCCGGGGAGGGGTTGCCGTTTGTGGACGTGTTCTGCGAGGACGGCGCCTTCACCCTCACCCAATCGCGGGCGATCCTGGAGCGGGCCAGGGAAATGGGCTTCCCGCTCAAGATCCACGCCGACGAGTTTGTCAGCCTGGGCGGGGCCGTGCTGGCCGCCGAGCTGGGGGCGCACTCCGCCGATCATCTGGTGGCTACCCCGCCGTGGGATATGCAGGCCCTGGGCAGTTCGAACACTGTGGCAGTGGGCCTGCCCTGCACCCCCTTTGGCCTCGCTCAGGCGGAATACACCCCGGCCACCGATTTTCTCCGGGCCGGCGCGATTCTGGCAATTGCCACCGACCTGAACCCCGGCACCGGCTGGTGTGAGAGCATGCAGTTTGTGATCGCCCTGGCCTGCCGCTACATGAAACTCACCCCGGCCCAGGCCATCGCCGCGGCCACGGTCAACGCCGCCGCCGCCATCGGGCGGGCGGATCGGGTGGGCAGTCTGGAACCGGGCAAGCAGGCCGACGTCTTAGTTCTGGGTGCACCGGATTACCGGCATCTGGGCTACCGCTTTGGCGCCAACCTTGTGGAACGGGTCTTCCGGCGCGGGGAGCCAGTCGTGGAACGGGAAGGTTGACATGTCTTTCACCGGGTTTCCCTCCGGCCAGACCTTGCTGACCGTCGCCATCGCCTTCGCGGCGCTGCTGGTGGGGCTGATGCTGCTGCGGCTTGTACTGCGACTGACCGCGCGCTTTCTGGCGTTGGGCTGTTTTCTGCTGCTGATTCTGGGAGCGGCGCTGTTCTTCTTTTCGCGTTTGAGATAGGCCGCAGCGGACTGCAGCAGCGGATCTGGCGGATTCTGTCGCTGTCGCGTCACTCGCCGGGGATAAGCAGCCAGCCCAACAAATACAGCAGCAGCCCCGGGATCCCGCCCGGCAGCAGCGCCAGCAAAAACCCCAGCCGGAACCAGAAGGCGCTGATCCCGGTGAAGTCCGCCAGCGCGGCGCATACCCCAGAGAGCATTCGGCCGCGGCGCGGCCGGCGCAGTTGACGATACGGCGTAGACATTGTTTCCTCCGCTGAAACTGTTCCAGACTGACACATCCCACAATACGGGCCTTGCGGTTGGTGGTTGCGGGGCGCTCCGGCCACACTGGACTGTTGCGAATCCCCGAAGTCCACGCTTCAGCCGGACATCGTTGGCCATTGCCAGACTCCAGTATAATAGTGGAGAGCAAACATGATTCCCGTCTCCCTCGAACTGCACAATTTCCTCGCCTACCGCGACCCCGAACCGCTGAATCTGGAGGGGGTTCACATCGTCTGCCTGGCCGGCGAGAACGGCGCCGGCAAGTCCAGCCTGCTGGATGCGATCACGTGGGCGTTGTGGGGCCGCGCGCGCACCGCCTCCGCCGACGACCTGGTCCATCAGGGCCAGACCGACATGGCGGTCACGCTCATCTTTGACTATGCCGGCAACCGCTACCGGGTGATCCGCCAGCGCAGGACCGGCAAGCGAACCGGGGCCTCGCTGCTGGAGTTTCAAGTGCAGGACGACGGGCGCTGGCGCAGCCTCTCGGAGGCCACCCTGCGCGGCACCGAGAAAAAGATCGTGGACCTGCTGCGGCTGGACTACGACACCTTTGTCAACTCCGCCTTTCTGCTGCAGGGCAAGGCCGATGAGTTTACCACCCGCACCCCGGCTGCCCGCAAACAGGTGCTGGCCAACATCCTTGGCCTGGCGCAGTGGGAGGTTTACGAGGAGCGCGCCCGCGAGAAGATCCGCATCCTCACCGGCCAGATTCAGCAAGTGGAGGGCCGGTTGCAGGAAATCGAACGCGAGCTGGATCGCCGCGCCGAGTATACCGCCGAGCTGGCCGCCGCCGAAACCGAGGCCGCCGCCATTGCCGCCCGGCTGGCCGCCGCCGAGCAAGAGTGGGCCGATCTGGAAAAAGCGCGCGCCGAGGTGATCGCCGCCCAGAAGCAAATTGACGAACTCACCCGGCGCATCGTAGCCGGCGAGAAAGAGCTGGCCGAGACCGACGCCGCTCTCAGCGCCGCCCGGCCGAAGGCCGACGCCGAGGCCTATGGCCGCGAGCTGGAGCACGCCTCGGCTCAACTGGCTGCCCTGGAACAAAGCGAATCCCGCCGCGAGGAACTGGCCGGGCAACGCCAGGCTGCCGCCGAGGAGAACGCGGCCCTGAGGGGCGAAAACGAGATGCTCGGCCCGCAAACCGAGCCGCTCAAAAAGCGCGTGGAGACCCTGCAAATCGCCACCGAGCCGGTCTGCCCCACTTGCGGCCAGCCGTTGGGGGAGGACCACCGCCACCAGCTCGTGGCCGAGTTGCAGGCGGAGGTGGAGGCGCGCCGTGAGCGCTACCGCCAGAACGCCGCCCACATGCGGGCGTTGGCGGCGCAGATCGCGGAGCAAGATCGCGAACTGAACCGGCTGGCCGCCGAGTTGCGCCAGCGCCCGATCTTACAGGGCCGGCTGGCCGCGCTCAACAGCGCCCTCGCCGGGGCCGCCGAGGCCCGCGAGCAACTGCAGGGCCTCACCCGCCGCCGCGAACGCTGGGCGGCGGCGGCCGCCGAGGACCGCGCGCGGCGCGAGGGGTTGGAGCGGGCCGGCGTGGAGCTGGAGAGGCAACTGC
>CAYZNA010000217.1:0-2025 GCA_964478665.1 uncultured Anaerolineales bacterium | reverse complement strand
GCTCGTCACGAGGACGCTCGGCCTCCTGGGGCGCGCGTTTGCCGCCGACGAGCTGGAGAGGCAACTGCGCGGCGCCAGCGCCCGCCAGGCGGAGCTGGATCGCTGGCGCCACAGCAAACAACTGGCCGATATGCGCGTGGGCGCCGCCCGCCAGCAACTGGCTACGCTGGCGAACTTCGAGAAGCAGCGCGAGCGCCGCCGCGCCGAGCTGGCGCACCTGGCGAATCAAAAAGGGTTGTTTGAAGACCTGCGCGAGGCCTTCGGCAAGCGCGGCGTGCCGGCCATGATCATCGAAACCGCCGTGCCTGAAATCGAGGCCGCCGCCAACGAGTTGCTGGGCCGCATGACCGCGGGACGCATGCACGTGCGCATCGAAACCCAGAAAGAGATCAAGACCGGCGAGGTCCGCGAGGCGCTGGACATTCAAATTGCGGATGAACTAGGCACGAGAGCCTATGAAAATTATTCGATAGACGGTGCTGAGCCGGTATGTGTCCGGCGCAACGATCAGATCGTTTGCGCCAACGTAGAAGAACTGTGGCAATCAAGTGCGCCAACGGCACAAATGGGCAATGGCTACGAAACGCAGGCCGCTAATTTTGAAAGCTTGTGCTATCACAACGGACAAGCAGTTTGGATGCCGACAGAAAGCATGTTGCGGCATTCGTCTCCCGCTGAGATGCTTAAGATCGCCGTCAAGCCGGGCAATTATTCGGTGACGATCACGCCCGGTCATAGTATTTTCGTTATGACGCCGGAGGGGCTGGTTGTCAAACGAGGCGATCAAGTTCTGCCGGGCGACTGGTTGCTAACCCCGCGTCGCATCCCTGAAATCCAGACTCAAGCACAGGTTGATTTGCTTGAATGGATAAGTCCGGAGTTCATGGCACGGCGGCGCAATCTAAAAAAACCTCTTCAATGGGATGAGCAAACCATCTGGTCTCGCCGCGATCAACCGTTGAGCCGTTACGTATTAAACAATACCGAGTTGGCCGAATTCTTAGGTCTGGCAGTCGCCGAAGCATCGGGGCGCAACACGTTATCGGTGGCCGTCGGCAGCAATCGCCAGATGGCCGAGCGGGTCGTCGCTCTCGCTAATAGTTTGTTCGGAGTGTCTCGTGACTCGCTGGCCGAAGTATCCGCTCAACAAATGGTGCGATATGTGGCCAATGCCCCCGGCATATCATCGCTGACCCCTCGAGAGCAGTTCCGCCCGGTTGTTGGCGGCAGATTGTTGGCCCACGCCATAGGCAACATGATCGGCCACGGGGCGCACAACAAACGAATCCCGCCGAACATCTTCTCCGCTTCCGATGACGCAAAATTGGCATTTCTTAAAGCGCTCATTGCTGGTGATGGGAACTTCCGTGTACGACCGGCGAAAAGCCAAGTTGAAATTGGCATAACGACCGTGAGCCCGCGTTTAGCGGCCGGCACGATACTGCTATGCCGGCAACTGGGGATTTGGGCGCGCGTTGAAAAGCATGATGAGGACGGGTATCGACGGGGGATGAATCACCGTCTTTCGTACCGAATCGGCATTAGTGGGCAATTGAATGTGGCCCGTATATTCGATGAGACTCAAATCGTTCGCCTCCCCCACCAGACCAATTTTGAAGGGATACCGCTGGCGTTGGTGAACATTAATCGAAACAACGGCCAGAAGCGTTTACAACGCGTGCCGGGTGATGCACGTTTTGACTGTGGTGTGCCAGTTGTCCCTGCGCGCCATCAAGCACAGTATGAGCGCATTTCAACCAGGCTTCACGATTGGGCGGCGCTGGAAGTGCAATCAGTGCAGAGAGTCCTACCGTCAGCGCCGTACGTGTATGATCTTGTTGTGCCGGGCAATCATTCTTTTGTTGCCGGGACGGGACTGGTGCTTGTGCATAACTCCGGCGGCGAGCAGTTCCGGGTCAACTTTGCCATCCGCATCGCTCTCTCGCAATTGCTGGCCCGCCGCGCCGGGGCGCAACTGCAAACGCTGATCATCGACGAGGGCTTTGGCTCGCAAGACGCGCAGGG
>CAYZNA010000216.1:2374-6725 GCA_964478665.1 uncultured Anaerolineales bacterium | reverse complement strand
GGGGCAGGGGGATGAGAGAGGTCTGATTGGCATAGTGAGTTATGCTCCATTGCCTTTTTTCGAATGACTACTCTGGTCCGGCCCAGAAACGTGCGCAAGCCCGCGGGTGTCCCGGGTAATACTGGCGTGACACCCCGGCGCATGGCGCACACTGTAATTGGAGGGAAGCGGCGAGCGGGACTCTGGCCGGCACGCCTTTTTGTGCCCGGATTGTACCGCCATACGATCCAGAAATGACCAGTTCGGTACCATCTTCTTATTTGCGGTAGCCGCTCCCGGCTGGCGTGTGCGAGGCGGAGTCTCCCCCGGGAAGAGTCACCTGAAGAGCCGGGTCCCGGCTCGTCGGCGGCCCAGAGGGCACCCCCTGCCTGTTTGTCCACCGATAACTGATAGGGCTGGGAAAATTATACATTACGATGTCAGGGGCACTCAATTGGGCGCTGGTAAGACGACCGTTCGTATCCGGTTTATGTCTCAACCTGGCCCCTCTCCCGGCAACGGCGCCGCCGGGAGAGGGGGAGGCAGGCTCAATTCAGCGTGGAGGCTACGGAGTCAGCACCGCCGCAGCCGCATCAATCCGGCCCCAACCGTAGATGGCGTTGGGATACACGGTGTAGTTGCGCCCGCCGCAGGCATCCGGTCCGGGGGGATTCCCCAGCGCCTGCGAGGTGGTGGTGCGCAGGGCGTTGTACACCTGGATGATGTTGGCCCCCGGGTGGGCCGAGAGATACAGGGCGATGGTCCCTACCATGTGCGGCGCCGCCATCGAGGTGCCGGAGAGCACGGCGTAGGAGGAGTCGTTGCTGTTGTACGATGAGCGCACGCTGTCGCCCGGCGCCACCATATCCGGCTTCAGCGGGCGGAACCGGCCCGGCCCCTTGCTGCTGAAGTCTGCCAGCACGTCGTTGCGGTCCACCGCGCCCACCCCGATCACGTTGCTGTAGTCGCCGGGCGAGCCCATGGTGCTACAGCCCGAGCCGTTGTTCCCGGCGGAAAACACCGGAATGATCCCGGCTGCATGCCACGCGTTCACGTAGGACTGGTACCACGGGTCCCCGCCGCCGCCGCCCCACGAGTTGTTGACGATGTCCGGGGCTTTGGTGCAGTCCGGGTTGGAGCCATCGGTCTTCGTCGGGCAGGCGATCCACTGCGCCGACCCGATCAGGTCAAAATCCGAGCAGGAGTTGGTATCACAACCCTGGGAGGCGATCCAGCGCGCGCCGGGGGCCACACCCACGTCGTTAATCAACGGTCCGCCGGCGTCCCCGCCGGCCATGGTACCCATGGTGTGGGTGCCGTGGCCGTTGTTGTCGGTGGGCTGGCCGTACACCTTATCCGGGTCGAACCAGTTATAGTCGTGAGTGTAGCTGCCGTCGCCGTTGTTGCCCCGGTACTGGTTGCGCAGCGCCTCGTGGGTGTAGCGCACGCCGGTGTCCACACTGGCCACCACAATACCCTGGCCGGTGTTGCCGGCGGCCCACACGTCGTCGGCGTTGATAAGCTGAATGCCCCACTCAACGCCGGCAACCTCATCCGGGCTGGCCTTCACTTCAACGGGCGCTACCAGCGGCAGATCGTGATCGCCGTGCAGGTAGGCCACGTCGCCCCGCCGCGCCAGCGCCCGCACCAGCGCCAGATCGGCGCCGTACACGTACAGGCTGTTGTTGATCCAGAACGATTCGTAGCGCACCCCCCGACCAGACAGGTAGCGGGTGATCGCCTTCTGAGTGGCAGCAGCGTGGGCGACCAGAGTGTCGTGCACGTAGTTCAGGCGCTCGTTGCGGTTGGAGATGCGTTCGGCGGCTCCCAGCGGGGCGTCAGAAGCCATTTTGACGAACAGATTGGCCCGCCCGCCAGCAGCCAGTTGGTCCAGAATCAACTGGTCAATGGCTCCCTTCTTGGTCGTCGGCGTGGCCCCGGCCACGACCGGCGCTGTGGCCAACAGCAATACCACTACCAGAAGGGCGCGAATAACGACTTTCTGCATCATCCTTGTTGCTCCTTTCGAAAAACTGGTGAAGAATCTACGGCGTTACGATTGTATCATGCCTGTCCACGAAACGGCGCACTCAGGGTACACTCGTCCTACCCGGTTCAAACAGGGAGGTGGCGGATTGACAGAGATTCTCGGCGTTGACATTGGCGGCACCTTCACCGATTTTGTGCTGCTCGACGAGGGGAAGCTCACCCTCCACAAGCGGCTGACTTCCCCGGACGATCCGGCCCGCGCCTTTCTGGCCGGGCTGCGCGCGCTGGAGGTCGGCCCACGCGCCACCGTGGTCCACGGCTCCACCATGGCCACCAACGCCCTGCTGGAACGGCGCGGGGCGCGCACCGCGCTGATCACCACCCGCGGCTTCGCCGACGTGCTGGAAATCGGCCGCCAGAACCGCCCCGACCTGTATGCCCTCACCCCCCGCCGGCCACCGCCGCTGGTCCCGCGCCATCTGCGCTTTGAGCTGGACGAGCGCGTGACTGCTGGCGGGGCCCCCCTCCTCCCGCTCGACCCGGCCCAGGCCGCCGCGCTGCTGCCCCAACTGGCAGCGCACGGCGTGGAGGCGGTGGCGGTGTGCTTCCTGTTCTCGTTCCTCCATCCGCAGCACGAACAGGCGGTGGCCGGGGCGCTGCGCGCGCACATCCCCTATCTCTCCCTGTCCTCCGAGCTGTTGCCCGAATATCGCGAATACGAACGCACTTCCACCACCGTGATCAACGCCTACGTGACTCCCTTGATGGACCGTTACCTGGCCCGGCTGGAGGCCGGCCTGGCCCCGCGCCCGCTGCGCATCATGCAATCCAACGGAGGCGCCATTACCGCCGCCGCCGCGCGCCGGCAGGCCGCCCGCACCGCCCTCTCCGGCCCGGCGGGGGGCGTGGTGGGCGCGTTCGCCGTGGCCCGTGAGGCCCTGTCCGGGCAAGGCCCCGCCCCCCGCGAGGGCGAAGCGGAAGGGGTACCCAACATCATCACTTTTGACATGGGCGGCACCTCCGCCGACGTGTGCCTGTGCCCCGGGCGGGTCCCACTCACCACCGAGGGGGAGATCGGCGGCCTGCCGCTGCGGCTGCCGCTGATAGACATTCACACCGTGGGCGCCGGCGGCGGCAGCCTGGCGCGGGTGGACCCCGGCGGGGCGCTGACCGTTGGCCCCGAAAGCGCCGGCGCCGACCCCGGACCGGCCTGCTACGGGCGCGGCGGCCGGGCGCCCACCGTGACCGACGCCAACTTGCTGCTGGGCCGGCTGGACGCCGATCACTTTCTTGATGGCGGCCTGCGACTGGACGAAAGCGCCGCCCGCGACTGTCTGTCCCGGCTGGCCGCCGAGATGGGCGCCGAATCGCCGTCGGCGGCCGCGTGGGGCGTGGTGCAGGTGGTCAACGCCGCCATGGAGCGCGCCATCCGGCGCATCTCGGTGGAGCGGGGCCACGATCCGCGCCAGTTTACGCTGGTGGCGTTCGGCGGTGCCGGCCCGTCGCACGCCTGCGAAATGGCCGTACACCTCGCCATCCCGCAGGTGCTGGTGCCCCGCGCTCCCGGCGTGCTCTCTGCGCTGGGCATGCTGATCGCCGACGTGGTCAAAGACTACTCGCTGACCGTGATGCGCCCGGCCGCCGGCCTCACCCCACGGGAACTGGCCGGACTGCTGGCGCCGCTGGAGGCCCGCGCCCGGCGGGAACTGGCCGCCGAGGGCGTGCCCCGGGCGCGGCTGGAACCGGGCGCCGACCTGCGCTACCGCGGCCAATCCTTCGAACTCACCGTCCCCGTGACAGAAACCTCAATCTCCAGCCTCCAATCTCAATTCCACCTTTCGCACGCGCGCCGCTACGGCCACAGCCATCCAGACCAGCCGGTGGAGGTGGTCAACCTGCGGGTGCGGGCGGTGGGAACCGGTCCCCGGCCAGCGTTCCAGCCGCTGCCGCCCGGCGGAGAAGACGCCTCCGGCGCCGAAATCGGTCGCAAAGCAGCCTGGTTCGAACAGGGGGGATGGCGCCAGAGCCGGCTGTACCGGCGGGAGGCGCTGCGGGCGGGGAACCTGATCCCCGGCCCGGCGATCCTCTTCCAGCTCGACGCCACCACCGTGATCCCGCCCGGCTGGCGGGGCCGGGTGGGTCGCTCCGGCCATCTGCTGCTGGCCCGGGCCGGGGAGAGCGGAGTGCTATAATCCCCCGAATCCCATGCCGCGCCGCCTGCTCCTGCCCCTGCTTATCCTTCTGCTGGCCCTGCCGTCTTCGGCGCGCGCCCAGGACCCGCAGCCGGCCGCCTTCCTGCAGTCGCTGGACGCCAGCGGCTTTCCGCAGAGCAGCGTGCGTCTGACCGCCGCCGACGCCGAAGGCCGCAGTCTGGCCGGGTTGG
>CAYZNA010000216.1:2037-2364 GCA_964478665.1 uncultured Anaerolineales bacterium | reverse complement strand
GACGAACGCCGGCTGGAGCTCTGCTTCGATTTCCCGGCGGCCGCACGGCGCGAGACCTGGCGGGAGTGCTGGCGCGGATGGTGGCCCGCGACGAAGTAGGGTTGCGGCTGGTGTTCGTGTTGCACACCACCCCGGTCTTCCGCACCCGCGACGTGTTGGGCAACTCCCGGCTGGACTACGTCCGGCAGTTTTTGCAGGCGTGGGCCGCGCAGGATGGCCCGATGCGCGCCGGCGTGGACGACGTGACGCTGCTTACCCCACAGGGTGCGCTGCTGGAGCACAGCGCCTCCCCGGCTGAGTTTCGCCAGGCGGTGGCGGACTCTGATC
>CAYZNA010000216.1:281-2027 GCA_964478665.1 uncultured Anaerolineales bacterium | reverse complement strand
GAAGGGGACGAAGGTGACCTTGTCCAGGCGGGTGTAGAGGAAGCCCTTCTCGTCGCGGGTGATGAAGAGCAGATGCTGGTGGCGCCCCGTCCCCACCGGCATGACCATCCTCCCCCCAACTTTCAACTGCTCCAGCAGGGCCTGACGCTTGCCTCCGATCCGCTGCCCCACGCGGGCATGCGCCGGGCCGTGGTGCTGATCTCTTCCCTGCTGCCCGCGCTCAACGAGGTGCCCATCTCCGACGCGGTCTCTCGCGCCGGCGAGATGCACACGCCCATCCATGCCCTGCTGGTCGGCCCGGAACAGTCGGTGGACCAGCCGGGCGCTGCGACGCTGCAACGCCTGGCCGGCGGCAGCGGTGGCCTCTACGCTTACTTTGATTCCCCGCAGGCCGGGCAGCCGCTGCTGGAGCTGGTATCCAGCTACCGCTTGCAATACCTGCTGGGCTACCGCTCAACGCTCTCCACCAGCGGGCGCCACCGGCTGGCCGCCGCAGTGCGGACCGGCGACCTCAACCTGACCACCCCCCCGCTGGAATTCGCCCTGAGCGTGGAACCCGCGGCGGTGGCTTTTATCTCCCCCCCGACCGCGCTCACCCGCCGCAGCAACGACCCCACCCTGGCCGCCGCCGCCCTGCCCCCCACCGAGCAGGCCCTGCGGGTGATCATCGAGTTCCCGGACGGCCACCCGCGCGCCATCGTGCGCAGCCAGTTGCTGGTGGACGGACAACCACTCTCTGAACACACGGGGGCGCCGTTTGATCAGTTCGTGTGGGACCTGTCCGGCTACGATGCGACTGCCGTGCACCGGCTGCGGGCAGTGGTCACCGACGAGCTGGGCCTGCAGGGCAGCAGCATTGATGTCCCGGTGCAGGTAACGGTGCGGGTAGAGCACTCGCCGGTGCGGCGACTTGAGCCGTTTCTGCGCCCGCTGGCGATTCTGGGCGGCATTGTGCTGGCCGGAGCGCTGCTGGCCGTGCTGGTCACGGTCAGCCTGCGCCGCCCACGCCCGCGCCAGCAGGTCAACCGGCAGCCGGCGGAAACACCCCGGCCGCCGCCTCGCGCTCGCCCGCGCCGGGGCCGGGCTTTTCTGGAAACCCTCCCCGGCGAGGCCGAAACGCCCGATGCCCGCCTGCGCCGGATTGAGCTGGCAGAGCCGGTGACCTACCTGGGCCGCGATCCGTCACAGGTGGAGATTGTCTTTGAAGACCGCTCGGTCTCGCGTCGCCATGCTCGCATCGAACACTACGGCAGAGATCAGTTTGTGCTGTTCGACGAAGCCTCCACCTCCGGCACGTGGGTGAATCTGGAACCGGTGGCGCAGGCCGGCGCCCTCTTGCGCCACGGCGACCGCATCAATCTGGGCCGCGTGGCGCTAGTCTTCAACCTGCGTTCGGCGCACGCCGCGCAGGGCCAGCCCACCGCCCCGGTCAGTACCCACGATACCGGCCCGCTCCCGGCGGCGGATGACGACACCCGGCGCATCCTGCCCCGGGGGCGGCGCTGACCCCGGATTGCCCCGCCATGGATGCCACCACGCTGGAGATCTTCAAACACCTGTTTGCCTCCGCCGCAGAGGAGATGGGGGTGGCGCTCGGGCGCACGGCTTACTCCCCCAACATCAAAGAGCGGCTGGACTACTCCTGCGCGGTGTTCACCGGTGATGGCCGGTTGCTGGCGCAGGCGGCCCACAGCCCGGTGCACCTGGGCGCTATGCCGGCCTCGGTGCGCGCCGAAAGGTCGTCCG
>CAYZNA010000216.1:0-271 GCA_964478665.1 uncultured Anaerolineales bacterium | reverse complement strand
GCAACTTCAAACTTCAAACTTCAAACTTCAAACCTCAAAGTTCAAACTTCGAACGGCGCGCAGCCGACCCCGGACGACCCGGAAACGCAGCCCATCCTGCCCCGGCGAGACAGCAGATAGCGGAAGGTCGTCGTACTTCTTCCTTATCTTTCATGGACATCTTTCATGGACTCAGTATCACTCGAAGTTTTCAAACACCTGTTTGCCTCGGCCGCCGAGGAGATGGGGGTGGCGCTCGGGCGCACGGCTTACTCCCCCAACATCAAAGAGC
>CAYZNA010000215.1:5112-6741 GCA_964478665.1 uncultured Anaerolineales bacterium | reverse complement strand
GGGGGGGGGGGGGGGGGGGGGGGGGGGGGGGGGGGGGGGGGGGGGGGGGGGCCAGTTCGGGGTAATATCGCCGGATCAGGGCCTCCCCGATCTCCTTGCCAGCCAGGCTGGCGGCAGTTTCGTTCATGGTCTGCAGCGCCGGGCTGGAAAAGTAGTTCAGTCCGAGCGGGCGCAGGGTGAGGTAGTTGTGCGTCCATTCGTGGGCGGTCACTTCCGCCAGCCAGGTGAGGGAGGAGGTCTCCTGCACCATGGTGGGGTAGGTGCCGATGCCGCCCAGGGGCACGATCAACGAGGATACCTCCAGTTTGTGGTCAATTTCGTCTTCCAGCGCGCTCTGCTCGTCGGCGGTCAGGCCGGGGTTGATGTCGGCGTTGACCGCCTGGCGGATGGCGTCGCGCGGGCTGACAATGAGCGCCAGGGGCAGCGGGGTGGTGCGAAAGGCCACCGGCGGCAGCGGTTGGCCTGCGGGCGCGATGCTCAGTTCGGCCAGCGTGGCCGATAGCTGGGACTGCAAAATGGCCTCAGCCAGCGGCCCTTCGCGTTTTTCGCGGGCGCGCAGTTGGGCCAGTTCGGCCAGCAGTGGGGCAGACTCGGCCTGGGGGTCGGCAACCGCCGGGTCGGTGTACAGGGCCTCCACGCGTGCGCTGAGGTCTTCAATGCGCCCCACCAGAGCCATGGTCTCCAGCACAAACTGCTTGCGCCGGGCATCGCTGAGGTAGGAGGCGATGTTGACGGCGCTCTCGGCCAGCTTCTCCGCCACCGCATCCACGGTCCAGGCCACAAAGTCGAACTCGCGGCCGTAGATCAGCCGTCGCACGCGGGCTTCCACGCCCAGGTCAAGCCTGGCCTCGCCGGGGAACAGCAGCAGCGCCGCGGCCACCGCCAGCCCGAGCAGTGTGCGCACGGCCAGCCGCGGCCGGCGGAGGGGGAGACGGGGCCGCAGCCGGCGCAGGTTCATAGGAGATGTGTGGAGGCGGCGGTTACTGTCCGCGCAGGGCGTCGCTCACCCGCTCGTCGGCGAAGTTGAGAGTGATGGTGCGGATGGGCACATTCAGGCCGGTCAGGCGGTTTTCCAGGCTGTAAGATGAGGGCTGCAAGATGCCCCGGGCCAGGGCCTCGCGAATCAGCCGGGTTTGATAGTTGATCTTGAGGCCCAGAAAGCCGACCCGCTCAAGGTAGTCGGCGGAGTAGCTTACGGTGACGTAGGGCCGGCTGCTCTCAATCTGGTCTAGCAGGCGGATGAGGTTGGCCAATTCATCGGGGCTGAGATCGTCCAGTTGCGGCGGGGGCTGGGGCGCCGGACCATCGTAGTCCAGCGGATGGGCGTAGTCTACCGTGCCCACGCGAATCAGCCGGACATGGTTTTGCTTCTCGGCCGCCTGCATCAGGGCTTTGAAGCCGGGGAAAGCGTACTGGCCGGGTTCCAGCTTCTCGCCCAGCAGCCGGCTCATTTCGCTGTGAATGTTGGGGAAGACCAGCTTGGCCCCGGAACCAACCAGATTGCGGGTGGCTTGCTCTGCCAGCGAAAACAGGCGCGCGATGCGGGCGTCATCCGGCGCAGGCAGGGGCGCCTCGCGGCCCGGTTCCGCCTCCCAATCATCCTCAGCGCGGGACATGAGCACATCCACT
>CAYZNA010000215.1:0-5102 GCA_964478665.1 uncultured Anaerolineales bacterium | reverse complement strand
CCCCGGAACCAACCAGATTGCGGGTGGCCTGCTCTACCAGCGAAAACAGGCGCGCGGTGCGGGCGTCATCGGGCGCAGGCTGCGGCGCCACCAGGGGCGCTTGCCGGCCCGGTTCCGCCTCCCAATCATCCTCAGCGCGGGACATGAGCACATCCACTTTGGAGCTGAGGATGCGCAGATTATCCTGAACGTCCTGCAACTCGTTGAGGATTCGGTCCAGCAAATCATCGTGCATGGGCCGCGAGGCCGGCCGGACGCCGGTAATGTGCTGCAACCCCAACTCGCGGATCATGTTTTCGATCTCGGTCTCGGTCAATAGAAAGTTATCCCGCGCCCTGAAGCGGGTGAGATTGGAGACCGCCTGATCGTAGGTGTCCCAGCGCCAGCAGAAGGTGTCGGTCTGCAGCCGGTTGGCCGGGTTGGCGTGGGCCAGCATCAGGCGCGGAAACACGGTCAGATGATAGGGATCGAGCCAGACGCTGCCGGGTTGTTGAAGCAGGGGTTGCATGCTGATCATCCACTTCTGCATGGCGATGGCGGTGTTGCGCGCCTGCTGCAGCGGGTTGCCATCGTCGCGGTTAGACATGATCAGCGTGCGCACCTCGCCGCTATCTCCGTGCACCTCCCACGGCCCGTTGATGGTGCCCTGCAGCAGTCTTGGCTCGTTCTTGACCTCGATCAGGGTCAGAGTAGTGTTTTCATTTTCCGGGCGGATGACCAGAAAATCAGCCTGGCGGTTGCCGGGCGCCGGGATCTGGAATTCGGCAAAGACGTAGTAGTTCTCCGGGAGTTGTTGCAGGGTTTCGAGCAGGCCGGCGTCGGCCATGCTGGTGTTCCCAACATAGATCTGTGGCATCTGATTTTCCTCTGGTTGAGCCGTCAAACGGGTCCCGGCTCAAGTTGCTTTTTCCGGCCAGCAGGCCGCTCTGACTGTTGGGGCGAAGCATCCGCGCTACGGCAGGCGGTAAAAACAGCGCAGGTCGCGCCAATGCATCGCCCGTACAAAAGCGCACCGGTACTGAAGCCTGATAGGACAGGCATCAATCCGATTCACGGTGGCGCTGCGCGACTCTCTCCAGCTTAGATGATAACGGCGAGTGCGGATTCCGTCAAACCCATGCCAGCAAAAAACCCGCCTCCTGGATGGGCGGCGGGTCTGTTTGCCGGGGACCCCGGGCCTGTTCCCGGCCCCTACCGACGGTCTCGGAGTTCCCCGCCCTTTCCGGTTGCCTCCGGCTCTCCACCGGCCCGGAGCAGGCGATTGAGGGGTGATCTTTGCGGATCAGGTGAAAGGGCGCCCGGCCGCCCGGAGGCCGGGCAGGGGAGCCAACCTCCCTGCCCGACCTGTGCTGCCCTGGGGCAGCGCCGCACCCCGGTGGCGGCGATGGGAACGTCCGCGCGCGATCGTGCCCGCGCGGGGCGCCACTCCCTGCTAATTGGGCGAAGCCAGCAAGAAGGTGTCCTGCCGCAGCGCGCTGCTGAACGCTTCTGTCATGGCCAGTTCGCGCTGCAAACACTCCAGTTCGCGGCGCAGGGGGCCGGCCAGCACTTTCTTGCGGCAGACCGAGCACGACAGCATGCCGGCCACGGCGGCCTCGAAGGCGTGCAGCGCCCGCCGGCGGCGCCCGGCCTCAGCAGCGTTGAGCAAAAGCAGTTGGTTCATGGCAGGATCACCTCCTTTCGCCGGTTTCAGGTACGCACAAAACAAAAGCGCGAGGTTGTCTGTGCCTCGCGCCTCCGGCTACAATGGTTAACCAGAAATCGTTCTAACTGGATCCCCTGAAGCCGAAAGCACGAAAGGCCTGCGCCGCCTGACCGCAGGCGCTCATTGGTCGGGCGGTGACAAAGGCCGAAGACCAATACGTATTGGGTGTTTGTTCCTGGTCGTGAGCCTTGCGCTCACCCTGACACAAAATGACGGCTTTCACCCTGACATCTCCGGCGAGAGCGGCGCTCGCGCCACGCTCGCCCCCACGGTTTCTTCTCCCAGCATTCTTAACAGACTGGCTCCGGTGATAAACACCCGGCGCATCCCCGCCGGTTGATAGGCTCCCAGGTGTCCCCCTGCGATCAGTCGCGTGAGGGTGCTCAGGCTCACACCCAGCACCTCTGCGGCCTCTTCGCGGGAGTACACCCGCTTTGTCTGGATGGCAGGACGGTCAGTCATCGGTAAAACCAGTGCGTCAAGTGTATCACAGGTTCATCAGTGTTGTCAACGGCCAAAAAGAGATTGGAAAGGATCAGAACAGGTCAGGATAGTTCATTTCCGCCAGGGCGGCCCGGCAGTGCGAGGGCGCAAAGGTTGCCAGCGGCCCCGAAACGGCCAGACCTCACAGGTTGTGAGGTCTCGGCCTGACGACCTCTGCGTGTGCTGGCTCGTGCTTGCCTGCAATGGCGGCCCAGACTCCGTGGTATACTGCCCCTCGGGCACGGCCCGCCCCGGCATGTTCTGCTGGCCGGGGGTGCCTGCGCCCATCGTCTGTGCGGGCGCCCCCCGGCCGGGCTGCCCGAACCACATTATCGAAGCCACACGGAACCGAACCCAATGAACTTCCTCGTGACCGGCGTCGCCGGTTTTCTCGGGTCCGCGCTGGCCAACCGGCTGGTCCGGGCGGGCCACACCGTGTACGGATTAGACGATCTCTCGGCCGGAGACCCCAATCGCCTTTTGCCGGAGGTGCTGTTCACGCGCGGCGACGTGACCGACCGCCCGCGCCTGTGGAGCCTGTTGCAGGACGTGGAGTGTGTGTATCACCTGGCGGCGCGGGTGTCGGTGCCGGAATCGGTGCTGTATCCGCGCGAGTACAACCAGGTGAACGTGGGCGGCACGGTGAGCGTGATGGAGGCCATGCGCGACGCCGGGGTCCACCGGGTGGTGCTGGTCTCCTCCGGCTCGGTGTACGGCGAGCAGCAGCAGCAGCCGCTGGCCGAGAGCCTGCCGGCGCGCCCGCCCTCGCCCTACGCGGTGAGCAAGCTGGCCGCCGAGCACTACGTGCGGGCCATCGGAACGTTGTCGGGCATAGAGACCGTGTCGCTGCGGGTGTTTAACGCCTTCGGGCCGAACCAGCCCTTGCCGGCGGCTCACGCCCCGGTCATTCCGCGCTTTCTCAAGCAAGCCCTGGGGGGCGGCTCGCTGGTCATCCACGGGGAGGGGCGCCAGACCCGCGATTACATCTACGTGGACGATGTGGTGCAGGCCCTGCTGGCGGCCGCCACGGCCTCCGGGATCAACAACCAGGTTATCAATGTGGGCAGCGGCAGCGAGGCCAGCGTGCTGGAGCTGGCGCGGGCGGCGATCAAAGTGACCGGCTCGCGCTCGGAGATCCTCGCCAATCCCAACGAGACCGGGGGCGTATCGCGCATGTGCGCCGATCTCACCCTGGCCCGGCAATTGCTGCGGTTCACCCCGCGCGTGTCGCTGGTCGAGGGTCTGCGCCTCACCGTGGAGCAGGACCCGCGCTTTCACTAGCCGGACAGGTATCATCTCAATAATCTGGGGCGCACACCTGCCCCGGACGCAGGTGCCGGGGTGGCGCGAAGCGTGCGCCCCCTACGTAGGGAACGCACCCTCTCGGCGTCCACGGCAATCTGGTTGGGCGTGCGGCCCGCGCGGGCACCAGCCCCGGGGTATACTGCAAAAGCGTCGGGGCTGTTTGTGGGGCAAGATTCAATCTTGCCCTACGACCGACAGTTCCCCAGCCCCGCGCTGTTTTTGCCGGCGGCAGGAATACCGTATAATTGGCGCGGGAGGAACGCTACCATGCTCGAAGCAGTGTTGACTAAAAGCGAGGCCGCGCCTGAGGCGCAGTGGATGACCTACGAAGCGTATCTCGCCCTGCCGCACGAGGGGCGGCTGATTGAATGGGTGGAGGGGGAGGTGATCTATTCGATGCCGCCGTTGGAGGTCCATCAAGACATTGCGGGTTTCCTGCATCATCTGCTGCTGTCGTTCGTTGAGTTCTTCCACCTGGGCAAGGTGATCATCGCCCCCTTCGAAATGAAGTGCCAGCCGGAGGGAAACTCCCGCGAGCCGGACGTGTTGTTCGTGGCCACAGCCAACCTCGATCGCCTGAGCGATGGCCAGCGCCTCAACGGGCCGGCCGATCTGGTCATCGAGGTGGTCTCGGAGGACAGCGTTTCTCGGGATTACGACGAGAAGTTCATCGAGTACGAACAGGGTGGGGTGCAGGAATACTGGATCGTTGACCCGCGCTCCCGCCGCAAGCGGGTCTCGTTCTACCGGCGCGGCCCGGATGGTCTGTTTCTCGCCGTGAATCCGGAAGCGGACGTCTATCGCTCCAGCGCGCTGCCCGGTTTCTGGATCAGAGTTGCATGGATCTGGGAGAGGCCTGACCCGTGGCTGACTGCCGGGGAAATCATGGGCATTCCGGGAGTTGTGCTGGCGGAGATGAAGGAGAGGCGGGCAGCGGTGGGTGGCGGGTAGTGGGTAACGGGTAACGGGCAATGGGTAAGTGGTAAGTCGTGGTCATTGGTTGGTGAGGGGGAGTGTGATGGAGGCTTCCGGGAGGAGGTAGCCGGGTGAAAGCGCGGGCAGGTGGCGGCGGGCGAGGGTCAGGGCGGCCTCGAGCGAGGCGGCCGGGTGCAGGCCGAAGTCGCGCACCACAGCCGGGTCCAGCCCGGAGACAAGGATCACGGTCGCCCGCGCCAGCAGGGAGGCCACGTAGTGGGCCACCCGCCCGGGCACGGTGAACTCGCGCCGCAGCCGGGCCTCGATGACCCCCGGCGTCCGCTGCCGCAGCCATTCGAGGAAGGCCTCCGGCCCCGGGCCATCGCTGCACTCTGCCAGCAAAACCCCCACACCGCCACCGGCCAGCGCCTCGCCGAGGTGGATCAGCCCTTTGGTGCTCTGGTACAGGTTAATATCGCGCGGGTAGCCGCCGCAACTGGCGAGCACGAACGGACGCGGTTCGTGCAGCGGGACGGCGAAGTGTTCGCCGGCCACCCGACAGCCCTCACGATGGGCGGCCAGCGGCTCGCCGGCCACCGCCGCCAGCAGCCCGCCCTCCGGGGCCGGGACCACGTTGAGCAAAAAGGTGGGCACGGGGAAGGCGGCCAGCGCGTCGCAGATGTCCTCGTAGAAG
>CAYZNA010000214.1:1746-6753 GCA_964478665.1 uncultured Anaerolineales bacterium | reverse complement strand
TGCTCGATGATGACCACCGTGTGACCCTCGTCCACGAACTTCTGCAGCACGTCAATCAGCCGGTGCACGTCGGCGGCGTGTAGCCCCACCGAGGGTTCATCCAGCACGTACAGGGTGTGCCCCTGGCTGCGCTTGCTTAACTCGCGGCTGAGCTTGACGCGCTGCGCCTCCCCCCCGGAAAGGGTAGTGGCCGGCTGGCCGATCTTGATGTAGCCCAGCCCCACATCTTGCAGGGTTTTCAGCCGGCGCTGCATGGCCGGAAAGGCCTCGAACAGCTCCATCGCCTCATCCACGCTGGTGTCCAGCACTTCGGCGATGTTCTTACCCTTAAAGCGCACCTGCAGGGTCTCGCGGTTGTAGCGTGCCCCGTGGCACACCTCACAGGCAATGTAAATATCCGGCAGGAACTGCATCTCGATCTGGACCTGCCCCTGCCCCTGGCAGGCCTCGCATCGCCCGCCGCGCACATTGAAGGAGTAGCGCCCGGCCCTGTAGCCGCGCACTTTGCTCTCCGGCAACTCGGCAAACAGCTTGCGGACCTCGTCGAACAGCCCGGTGTACGTGCCGGGGTTGGAGCGCGGGGTGCGCCCGATGGGGCTTTGATCTATGTTGATGATCGTGTCAACGTGCTCCAGCCCCTCCAGCCCGCGGTGGCCGCCCGGCAGCTCGCGCGCCCCGTGCAGCCTCTGCGAGAGGGCCTTGTACAGCACCTCCACCACCAGGGTGGATTTGCCCGAGCCGGATACCCCGGTGATAGCCACGAACTTGCCCAGCGGAATGCGCACATCCAGATTCTTCAGGTTGTTCTCGTGCGCCCCGTGCACCACGAGCGATTTGCCGTTGCCCGTGCGGCGCGCGGCCGGCACCGCCACCCGCTGCCGGCCGGAGAGATACTGCCCGGTGAGCGAGCGCGGGTTTTGCAGAATGGCCTCCACCGGACCTTCGGCCACCACCCATCCGCCGGCGGCCCCCGCCCCCGGCCCGAGGTCTATGATCCAATCCGCGGCCCGCATGGTCTCGTCGTCGTGCTCCACCACCAGCAGCGTGTTGCCCAGGTCGCGCATGGATTGCAGGGTGCGGATCAGCCGGGCGTTATCCCGCTGGTGCAGCCCGATGGAAGGCTCGTCCAGCACGTACAGCACGCCCATCAACTGCGACCCGATCTGCGTTGCAAGGCGGATGCGCTGCGCCTCCCCCCCGGAAAGCGTGCCCGCCGCCCGGCTCAGGGTGAGGTAGTCCAGCCCCACATCCATCAGGAACTGCAACCGCGCCCCGATCTCTTTCAAAACCTGCCCGGCGATCTTCATCTCCCGCGGGGATAACCTCCCCTCCGGGTGGAGGGATGCCTCCACCCCCTCGCTTTTCCCTTCTTCCTCCTTCCTTCTTCCCGCGAAGCGTTCCTCCTTCCTCCTTCCCCCTTCCTCCCCCAGCCCCTTCGCCCACGCCAGCACTCGCCCCACCGGCCAGTTTGTAACTTCGATGATGTTGCGGCCCAGCACCGTGACCGCCAGCATCTCCCGGCGCAGGCGCAGGCCGTTGCAGGCGCCGCACGGGCGGTAGGTCATGTACTGCTGGATTTTCTCGCGGATGTAGTCCGAATCGGACTCGTCGTAGCGACGGCGCAGGTTGGGGATCACGCCCTCGAAGGTGGTCTCGTACTCGGCGCGGCGCCCCTCGCGGCTGAGGTAGCGCACCTTCACCCGGTCCTTGCCGCTGCCCTGCAGAATAATGTCCAGATCGCGCGGCGGCAGCTTCTCCACCGGGGCGGTCAGGTCTATGCCGAAGTGCCCGGCTGCGGCCTCCAGCATCTGCCAGTAGTAGCCCTCGCGCCCGCGCTGGTGCTGCGACCACTCCATGGCCACAATGGCGCCCTCCAGCAGGCTTTTGCCCCGGTCGGGGATAATCAGGTCGGGGTCCAGCTCCACGCGGGTGCCCAACCCCTGGCACAGCGGGCAGGCGCCGTGGGGAGTGTTGAAGCTGAACGAGCGCGGTTCGATCTCCGGGATGGAGGTGCCGTCGTAGGGGCAGGCAAAGCGCTCGGAATAAGTGATGTCGCGCGGCGGGCTGGCGGACAGGTCGTGGACCACGGCCGTCCCATCGCCCAGATTGAGGGCGGTTTCGATGGAGTCGGTCAGCCGGGAGAGGGCCTCATCGGCCTCCGCCCCGGCCGGGCGGCGGATCACCAGCCGGTCCACCACCGCCTCGACGGTGTGCGATTTGTAGCGGTCCAGCTCTGCTATCTCATCTACCTCGTACACCCGGCCAACCACCCGCACACGCACAAAGCCGGCCTTGCGCACATCCTCGAACACCGCTTGATGAGTACCCTTGCGGTCTTTCACCAGCGGCGCCAGCACCATAATCCGGCTGTCCTTCGGCAGCCCGGCCACCGCGTCCACAATTTCCTGCGCCGAGCGGCGGGCCACCTCGCGCCCGCATTCCGGGCAGTGGGGAATGCCGATCCGCGCCCACAGCAGGCGCAGATAGTCGTACACCTCGGTCACGGTCCCCACCGTGGAGCGCGGGTTGGAGGACACGCCCTTCTGATCAATGGAGACCGCCGGAGACAGCCCGTCAATGTGATCCACGTCCGGCTTTTCAAGCTGGCCGAGGAACTGGCGGGCGTAGGCAGAGAGGGACTCGATGTAGCGGCGCTGGCCTTCGGCAAAGATGGTGTCGAAGGCCAGGCTGGATTTGCCAGAGCCGGACAGGCCGGTGATGACCACCAGCCTGTCGCGCGGAATCTCCACCGTGATGTTCTTCAGGTTGTGCTCGCGCGCGCCGACCACGACGATCTTATCTTGAGGCATGAGGCGACCTTTAAGCGGATTATACCAAAGCGAGCCTGGCGCGCGGGCCAGGGTGCGCGCAAACGGACCAAACCGTAATTGACGACTCTCCGCGACTTGTGGTATTATCACCCCGGTTGCAGGCCGCCTGCAGATGTTAGGCGGTTTTGTTTTCTAAGGACAGGAGGAGTTGCATCAGTACATCGGACTATCGAGTTAATAGAGCGATCCGCGCGCGCGAAGTTCGCCTGATCGGGGCGGACGGCGCCAACGTCGGCGTGGTTCCGATTCAGGAAGCGCTCCGCATTGCGCAGGAGTCAGAAATGGATCTGGTGGAGGTGTCCCCTAACGCCGAGCCGCCGGTCTGCCGTGTGATGAACTACGGCAAGTTTCTGTATGAAAAGGCCAAGAAAGAGCGCGACGCCCGCAAGCAACAGACCAGGATCGAGATCAAGGAAATCCGGTTGCGCCCCAAGACCACCGACCACCATCGCTCCTTTAAAGTGCGCGATGCCAGGCGCTGGCTGGAGGATGGGATGAAAGTCAAAGTGCGCATCCGCTTCCGGGGCCGGGAGATTCACTACCCGGAGATTGCCATGGAGGATATGCTGAAGATTGCGGAAGAGCTTTCCGACGTAGGGGTCGTAGAGCAGGCGGCCGGCATGGAAGGCCGCACCATGTTGATGGTGCTGGCTCCCGGTCGAAAGAAATAACGCAGTGGCGCAAAACTCACTTTTCCCGACCGCCGGAGTCAAGGCTTTAGCCGGGGGCGCGCGGCCAATCACCGGCTGAAGCCTCGACTCCCTGCCGACCGAAAGCGACTTTTGCGGTACTGCGAAATAACCATCACCAGCCGGCGCAAGCCGGCACAGCGCGGCCGTTGGGTGCACGAACAGGCGGAGGGTTTCACAACCGCCGGCGCTCAGGGGTTCGCAGGAGTTACGCAAGTGCCTCGTAAGCAGAAAGCTAAAGGCAAGTACAAGATCAAAACCCATAAGGCCACGGCCAAACGCTTCCGTTTGACCGGAACCGGCAAGCTGATGCGCACCAAAGGCGGCAAGAGCCACCTGCGCCGGCGCGCCTCCCCGCGAGTCAAGCGCTTGTTCTCCGAGATGCTCGAAGTCAAGGGCAGGAAGATCATCAAGCGCGTGCACCGGTTGGCCCCGTACCTCAGCCGGTACAAAGCCAATCCCCCCGCCTAGCAGAGAGTAACGCCGTGTCCCGTGTAAAAGGTGGCCCGAAGGGCTACAGACGCCATAAGAAGATTCTCAAAATGACCAGCGGCCAGTTTGGCACCCGGCATCGCCTGTTCCGGCGGGCCAACGAGGCCATGCTGAAAAGCCTGTGGTACGCCTACCGCGACCGCCGCGACCGCAAACGCGACCTGCGCCGCCTGTGGATCGCGCGCATCAACGCCGCCGCCCGGCTGAACGGCACCACCTACAGCCGGCTGATCCACGACCTGAAGCAAGCCAACATTGGCCTGAACCGCAAAATACTGGCCGATCTGGCCGTGCGCGAACCGGCGACCTTCAGCAAGATTGCGGAAACCGCGCGCGGTTAATCTCCACCACCTATCCTGTCCCGGAAACAGGCCGGAGAACACATCTCCGGCCTGTTTGCTTTCCCGGCGATCGCGCCGCGCTCACCGCACAATCACTTCCGGTCGCCGTCATCCGCCGCAGGCGTCCGTTGTAAAAATAACTTCGGACCGGGCAGATCCAGCAGCCAACCGGAGAAGGGATGGCTGTACTCCCGCAGCGAGGCGACCGAGACCAACCAGCGCCCGCGCGCTTTAAAACCCCGCAGCACCTCCTCTCGCAGCAAGCGCCGCAGTGTATTGGGGCCGGGCGCGCCGCTGCTGATCGCCGGGCCGGTCCAGACCGAGAGCGTTTTCGCCGCCTCGCCGGAGGCCCGCGCTGCCGGGGTGCAGATCGGCATGTCGCTGTACCACGCCCGGCAGATGCTGCCCGCGGCGCTGGCCCTGCCCGCCGACGAACCGGCCTATCTCGCTGCCCACGGCGCCCTCGAAGCCGCGCTGCGGGGCCTCACCCCGGCCGTCGAGACCGTGGGGTTGGGCCAGTTTCTGGCCGACGTGCGCGGGTTGGTGGCCCCCCGGCGTGGGGCGCTCCCCCGGCATGGGGATGCCGGGTTACGGGGGAACGGGGATGCCGGGCTACGGGGTGACGGGGATGCCGGGCTACGGGGGAACGGGGAT
>CAYZNA010000214.1:0-1646 GCA_964478665.1 uncultured Anaerolineales bacterium | reverse complement strand
CGGGGATGCCGGGCTACGGGGAGGCGGGGAGCGAGGCCCTGCCGCTGGAGATACCGGGGGAGCGGGTGACGCTGGCCCCCTTCACCGCCGAGCAGCGGGTGGCGCACACTTTCGCCGCCACCGGGGTGACCGCCGGGCCGCATCTGGTGAAAGTGCGCCGGGATGCCTTCACCCGCGCCGGCTGCCTCCCGCTGCGCGAGCTGCGCCGGCAACGGAACGGGGCCACAGTCCGGGTGGGGGGCCTCGTGGCCGATGGGCTGCGCCGCCCGCCCACCGCCAACGGCGTCGGCTTCATCCGGCTGGAGGCGCCGGAGGGGATGATCGAGGTCATCATCCCGCCGGAGGTCTATGCCGCCTGCCGCGAGGCCCTGCGGATGGGGTTTCTGGTGGTGGAGGGCGCCCTGCAAAAGCAGCCCACCATGCTGGCAGTGGTAGCGCAGCGAGTGGAGGCGTTGTGAGGCGCGCCCTGCCTCTGGTGACCGGCCGCCCTCAGTCCGCCACCGGAGGGATCTCGTTCAGCACCGCCGCCAGCCGCAGGTGGGCCTCCTGCTCGTCAATCTTCATGCTGGCCGACCACTCCCTGCCGAGCAGCCCGGCAAAATGGCGCAGCGCGCGTTCTTCGGTGAAATTCAGGGCACGGCAAGCTTTCCGGGCAGTCAGGTCCCGCACCAGGCGGCAGATGGCCTCCAGCGAGCCGGCAGCCTGCACCTCTTTGATCCAGCGCTTGCGCTGCATGTGGTCCGGGTCCATCGCTCGCGGCGGCCGGCGCAGAATCTCCAGCGCCTGGCTCCACTCGGCCGGGCCGGCCACCGGGCGGATGCGGCCATTATTGGCATTTTCCACCGGAATCCACAGAATGCCGGCCTCGGTCCGCACCCGGTAGTACGATTTTCCTTTTCCGCCCAACCGCTTCTCCTCAATCCGTTCGATCTGGCCGGGGCCGTGAGTCAGGTGGACAATCCAATCTCCGCGCGTGTAGGCGTGCGCCTGGTCTACCATGCAACCTTCCTCCGCATTACGATGATGCCCGGCGGCGCTCCCGCTGCCGGGTGCACCGGATGGCCTTCTTCTCCGCCATGCGCCGCTGCTCGCTTTTAGAAACAAAGTAGCGTTTGCGGCGCAGCGTGCTCAATACCCCGCTGCGGGTCACCTTTCTGCGAAAGCGCTTCAGCAACTGCTGCTGGCTCTCGTTCGGTCGCAGTTTGACGGTTACCAAAATTCTTCTCCTTTCACTCCAACTCTAACTCTAACTCTAACTCCAACTCTAACTCCAACTCTAACTCCAACTCTAACTCTAACTCCAACTCTAACTCCAACTCTAACTCCAACTCCAACTCCAACTCCAACTCCCGCCCCCCTCCCTCCCCGGGTGGCGCCATTCCTTGCTAATTCTAACAGATCAACCTTGCACCCACCTTGCAGACAATCCGCCAAACCTAAAAAAAGCCTAAACCGTTCGCCCGCAAAGGCCGTGACCGGCGATATAATTGAGGCGACAGCCCACCCTCTCTGGAGAGCAATTGACCGCCCCCGACCCGCAACCCCCGGCCCAACAACCGCCCCCGGGCGCTCCCGACCAGTCACTCGCCGCCCCCCCGGCACCCCCCGGCACCCCCCGGCACCCCCCGGCACCTGCGTCCGGGGCA
>CAYZNA010000213.1:1067-6763 GCA_964478665.1 uncultured Anaerolineales bacterium | reverse complement strand
TACGACGACTCGTTCCTGGGAGACAACGGCCTCGAGTGCGGCAGCGTGGAAGCCTACATCAGCTCGCAGGTGGCCTTCGCCCAACTGGCGGGGAAGTACGGCCGGGTGGGGGGGTATGCCCACCTATCCACGCTCATCCAGCAGGAACGCGCCGCCTACCCGGAGCGCACCCTGCTGCTCGAGGCCGGGGATGCCTGGTTCGGCTCGGCCATCGCCCTGTTCACCGGGGGGCGGGCGGTGGTGGAGGTGATGAACGCCCTCGCTTACGACGCCATGACCCTGCACTGGGAGTTCAACCTGGGCCGCGAGACCCTGCTGACGCGCATTGCCGAAGCGGACTTCCCTGTGCTGGCCCAGAACCTGGTGGACACCGACTTCGAAGACCCGGTGCTGCCTGCCAGCGTGGTAAAGCAGTTCGGCGCGCTGCGCGTAGGCGTGATTGGACAGGCCTACCCCTTCAGCCTGCTCACCACCGAAGACCGCGAGGCCAACCCCGGCTGGCGCATGGGCTACCGCGAGGACAAACTGCAGCTGGAAATTGACCGGCTGCGGACCGAGGAAGGGGTCCACCTGCTGATCCTGCTCTCGCACATGGGGCTGGAGCCGGATAAGGTGCTGGCCGGGATGCTGCGCGGCGTGGACGTGATCGTCGGCAGCCACACCCACGACATCCTGTGGCAGCCGGTGCGGGTGGGGCAGACGCTGATCGTGCAGGCTGGCTCCCACGGCAAACTGCTGGGGGAACTCGATCTGGAGGTGCGCGACGGCAAAGTGGCCGGGTACCGTCAGCAACTGATCCCGGTGCTGGCGGACCGGGTGGAGCCTGACGCGCGCATTAACGAGTTGATCGCCGCACTGTATAAGCCCTATGGCGACGAACTGGAAAAGGTGGTCGGGGAGAGCGCCTCGCTGCTCTATCGCCGCTCGCTCTTCGGCGGCACTACCGACGCCTTCCTGACCGGGGCCTACCGCCAGATGGCCGGAGCCGACCTGGGCTGCGTCCCCGGCTGGCGCTTCGGCGCCACCCTGTTGCCAGGGCCGATCACCGTCGAAGACGTGTACAACGCCATGAAGCCCAGCGCCTCCCCGCTGTACACGGCTACCCTCAGCGGGCGGCTGATCCGCCGCGCCATCGAGGACAACCTGGACAACGTCTTCAACCCCGACCAGCTGCAGCGCCTCGGCGGCGACACGCTGCGCTGCGCCGGCCTGCAGGCCGACCTGAAACGCGCTGCTGCGCGCGAGGAGCGCACCTCCAACCTGAGGGTTAACGACGCCCCGTGGGAAGAAGACCGGGTTTACACTGTGGGGACCTCGGGCGGCAGGACGCAGTACCTTGACTCCGAGGCGCAGGCCAGCCCGCGCCCGGCGGTGGAAGAGCTGCTGGACTTCGTCCGGGCCAATTCGCCCATCCGCGCCGATCAGCCGGTGCAGATGTTCACGGAGGTCGGGTAGAGATGAAAGGGATACGAATGGCGGCCCTCGCGCTGCTCCTCCCGCTGGCCCTGGCTGCCTGCGGCGGTTCCCCCGCCGGCCCGGCGCGGGTCGAAATCACAGAGAGGGAGTGGGGGCTGGAGCCGGCCGCCGTCAGCGTGAAGGACGGCAGCGTCACCTTTGAAGTGACCAACGCCGGAGCGCTGGAGCATAACTTCGAGATCGAGGGCGCGGGCAAGATCGAATTGCTCCTGCCGCAGGAGAGCAAGACGCTGGAAGTAAAGCTGGCCGCCGGAACGTACACCATCATGTGCAGCCTGCCCGGCCACAAAGAAGCCGGGATGGTCGGGACGCTCACCGTCACGCCGTGAGCCGGACGGTGGCCCCCCGCAAAGGGGTGCGGGGGCTGCGGGTCTTCGGGACCCGCGAGGTCTCTCGCCCGAGGGAGCGCAACCCATGAAACACTCCTCCCGACCCGCCGCGCGCAGGACGGCGGCCCTGCTGTTGGTTTTTCTGCTGGTGGCGGTCGGGGCCGCCTCGGTCACTCTGCTGGCCCTCGGTCGCTCGGCCACCGGCACGCCGCCAGCCGCTTTTCACGGCCTGCCCTTCAATCCGCCCGAGCCGGCCCCCGACTTCACCTTGCTGGACCAGAACCGTCATCCGCTCCGCCTGAGCGACCTGCAAGGCAGTGTAGTAGTGCTCTACTTTGGTTTCACCTACTGCCCGGACGAATGCCCGGCCACCCTGGGCAAGTGGAAGAGCGTCTACGAAAAACTGGGCGCGGAGGCCGGCCACGTGCGCTTTGTGATGATCACGGTGGACCCGGAGCGAGACACCCCGGAGCGCATGGGTGAGTATCTGTCCGCCTTCAGCCCGGCCTTTGTGGGGCTGAGCGGCCCGCTGGCAGACATTGAGGACACGGCGCAGGCTTATAATGTGTTCTTCAAGAAGGTCGGCCTGACCGAAGAGCAGGTCGAGTCGCTGCACCTGGGCGACGATGAGCACACTCACGAGGAAGAAGTGTATCTGGTCAACCACACCACCCTGACCTACGTGATTGACCCGACCGGACAGCTCGTGCTGGCCCACACCATAGATATGCCGGTGGCAGAGCTGCTGGCGGACCTTGCCAAACTGCTGCAATGAAACGAAGCCTGTCCCCCCCGCAAAGGGGTGCAGGGGCTACGGCGCTGCTGCTGGCGCTGCTGGCCGCCTGCGCCGGGCCGGGGGCGGCCGCCGGTACCCCTGCCCCGCCCGCGCCGGCCGTTGGCCCCACTCCCACCCTGCGGGTGGTGATGCAGGCCAGCGACCCGGCGGCCTTCGCCCCCGCCGCCGGGCAGCCCCAACTGGTCGAGTTCTTCGCCTACTGGTGACGGATCTGCCAGCGGGCCGCGCCTGCCGTGCACAGGCTGGAGCAGCGCTACGACGGCCAGATCGGTTTTGTCTACCTCGACACCGACGATCCGGCGGTGGACCGCTGGAAGCAGCAGCTCGGCTATCGTTCCATGCCCTACTTCCTGCTGCTCGACGGGCAGGGCAGCATCGTGAAGCAGTGGCTCGGCCCGGTGGCTGAAGAGGTATTCACCTCGGCCTTCGAGGCCGCCCTGGCCGGCCAGCCGGTTCCCTGACTCCGGCAGGGGTAGGCGAAGGCATTGCCGGCAGGGGTAGGCGAAGGCATTGCCTTCGCCTACTACCATTAAAGCAGGCGCGGCCGGCTGTTTGACAGACACCGGGGGCTTTTGCGGACCCCCGGTGTCTGTTGCGTTTTGCCCTCGGGGATGTAGAATCCAGGTTGATGTCCCCCACAGACTCGCCTCTCCCCGCCGCGCGCCGGCCTGACCTTCCCCCTCCCATCCCTCCTGATGCGGGTGGCCGCTCCCATGATCGCCGCCGTGCTCGGCGGGCTGTACCTCACCGACAGGGGCGACGGGAAAGCTTTCAGCGAGGACGATCAGGAAAACGTGGTGGCCCTGGCCGCCGACGCCGCCATCGCCATCCAGAACGCCCGCCTGTTCGTCGAGGTCGAGCGCCTGGCCACCACCGATGGCCTGACCGGCCTGCACAATCACCGCCGCTTCCTTGAACTGGCCGGGCGGGAGTTCGACCGGGCGCGTCGCTACGGTCGCTCGCTGGTTGCCGTCATGTTCGACCTCGATCACTTCAAGCAGGTGAACGACACCCACGGCCACGCTGTGGGCAACGAAGTGCTGCGAGAGGTCGCCGATCGCTGCCGCCAGAACATCCGCGCCGTTGACCTGCTGGGGCGCTACGGCGGGGAGGAGTTTGCCCTGCTGCTGCCGGAAAGCGACCATGGCACGGCTCAGCACGCAGCCGAGCGTCTGCGCCTCTGCGTGGCTGAGAGACCGGTAGAAACCAGCGCCGGCCCGCTGCCCATCACCATCAGCGTAGGCGTGGCCTCCGCCACCGAGAACTGCCCCGACCTGCCCGCCCTGCTGACCGGCCCGATGCGGCCATGTACGCCGCCAGGCAGGCCGGCCGCAACCGGGTCCGAGCTTTCGCCCTCACCGGCTGAGCGCGCTCCCCGCCCATATGGGTGGCCCCCGCCCCCCCCATACGCCGGGCGATTTCCGCCCGTTTACCGGTTCCCTTCCCCGTCGTCAGGTCGTATCATTTCCTCCATAGCAGACCGCCCCCCGCAAGGGGATGCGGGGGCTACGGCGCGGGACTGCGGGGGCTACGGCGCGGGACTGCGGGGGCTACGGCGCGGGACTGCGGGGGCTACGGCGCGGGGCAACCGTAGCAGCGGCATCCCCATGCCGCTGTTGTCGGCCAAATGGCGGGGTGCCGCTGCCGCGCCCGGCCAGACTACGGCGCGGGGACTGCCCCGGCTACGGCGGGAGGCAACCGTAGCAGGCAACCGTAGCAGGCAACCGTAGCAGCGGCATCCCCATGCCGCTGTTGTCGGCCAAACGGCGCGGTGCGAGGCGCCGGTGGAGGGACCGGCTGGGCCGGGGAGGGTCAGAATGATCGTCACCACAGCAGATCTGTTCCGAATGGCCTACGGCAAGTTCGCCGTCGGGGCGTACAACATCAACAACATGGAGCAGGCGCTGGGTCTGTTCCACGGGCACCTTCAGGCGCAGGCCCCCTTTATCATTCAGATCTCAAAGGGGGCGCGCAAATACGCCGGGGTGCAGATGCTGGAAGCGATCATCCGCGCCTGCGACGCGACCTTCCCCGAGGCCATCTATGCCGTGCACCTCGATCACGGCGACGAGCAAACCTGCTACGACTGCATTGACTCCGGCTTCTACTCCTCGGTGATGATAGACGCCTCCCACGAGCCTTTTGAGCAAAACGTGGCCATCACCCGTCGCGTGGCGCAGCGCGCCCACACTCGCGGCCTGAGCGTGGAATCCGAGCTGGGCCTGCTGGGCGGGGTGGAGGAGCACGTCAGCGTGGACGAGAAGCACGCCATGCTCACCGACCCGGACGAGGCGCAGGCCTTCGTCCGGCAGAGCGGCTGCGATAGCCTGGCCGTCGCCATCGGCACCAGCCACGGGGCCTACAAATTCCAGGGCAACCAGAGCCTGCACTTCGAGCGCATCGCCGAAATCCAGAAGCGCCTGCCAGGCTTCCCGCTGGTCATGCACGGTTCCAGTTCGGTGCCGCGCGAGGAGGTGGCGCGCATCAACGCTGCCGGCGGCGCGCTCGATCCCTCCGCGCGCGGGGTGGACGAGGACGAGTTCTCCCGCGCCGTGCCCCTCGGCGTGACCAAAGTCAACATTGACACCGATGGGCGGCTGGTGTGGACCCGCGTCCACCGCGAACACTTCCGCGACTACCCGGC
Source organism: uncultured Anaerolineales bacterium (assembly GCA_964478665.1). Classification (GTDB taxonomy): domain Bacteria; phylum Chloroflexota; class Anaerolineae; order Anaerolineales; family CAYZNA01; genus CAYZNA01. The sequence continues at coordinate 1,518 of CAYZNA010000213.1, read as the reverse complement.
CAACTTCGACTTTCGCAAGCCGGGCGAGTCCTACGTGAAGGCCTACGCCGACTTCATCGCTCACAAGTCGCACAAGCTTCTGTCGGCCGGGATGTTGAGCGAAGTTCGGGCAGGGTTGGCCCGGTGATATGAGCGAAGCGCCCAGCCGTAACCTTGCACTTGAACTGGTCCGGGTGACCGAGGCCGCAGCCCTGGCCGCCGGGCGCTGGGTGGGGCGCGGCCAGAAGGAGTCTGGCGACCGGGCCGCGGTGGAGGCCATGCGGCTGATGCTGGCCACGGTGGAGATGGATGGCGTGGTGGTGATCGGCGAGGGCGCGAAAGACGAGGCCCCCATGCTCTACGACGGGGAGGCGGTGGGCAGCGGCGGCACGCAGACCGGGGGAGCGGCGGGTGGGGCGGGGGAGGGCTTCGAGGTGTAGGCCAAGGGCAGCGCCGACGCCTTAACAGAGGA
>CAYZNA010000213.1:0-1057 GCA_964478665.1 uncultured Anaerolineales bacterium | reverse complement strand
ATTTCGGTGGTTGCCGTAGCATTACGAGAGAACATGTGGTCGCCGGGCCCGGCCTTTTATATGAACAAGCTGGTGGTCGGGCGAGCGGCCGGCGCGGCGCTCCCGCCGGATAGCCTGCAGGCGCCGGTGGCTCACACGCTGAGCCTCGTTGCCGGGGCGCTGGACAAGCCGCTGGCCGAGCTGACGGTGTTTGTGCTCGATAAGCCGCGCCATCAAGGGTTGATTGCCGAGGTGCGCGCGGCCGGGGCGCGCGTGCTGTTGCGCAGCGACGGCGATGTGGCCGGCGCGTTGATGGCCGCCAGCCCGCGCTCGGGCGTGGACGTGCTCATGGGCATCGGCGGCACGCCGGAGGGGGTGATTGCTGCCTGCGCGGTGCGGGCGCTGGGTGGGGCAATGCTCGGCCAACTGGCGCCGCAGAAGCCCGGCGAGCGCGAGGCCGCGTTGGCCGCCGGTCTGGACCTGGACCGGGTGCTGACCGAGCGCGAGCTGGTGGATAGCGAGGAAGTGTTTTTCGCCGCCACCGGCATCACCGATGGCCTGCTGATGGACGGTGTGCGCTACGCCGCCGACGGCGCCACCACCGACTCCATTGTCATGCGCGGCAAGACCGGCACCCGGCGCACCATTTTCGCCGAGCACCGCCTGCACAAACTGCGGGCCATCAGCCAGGTTGCGTATTAGCCATCCGCCAGTCAGGAGACCTTATGACCACTGCCCCTGCCCCCTCCAACAGCCAGAAATACCAGGCCGGTGTGCGTCCGTATGCTGTAGACTACTACGTGCCGGACTACCTCCCGGCCGACACGGACCTGCTGTGCGCCTTCCGCATTCAGCCGAGCACCGGGGTGGATATGATTGAGGCGGCCGCGGCTGTGGCCGCCGAATCCTCCACCGGCACCTGGACGGAAGTCTGGGGCGTGCACTTGGTGAACCTCGACTTTTACAAGGCCAAAGTATACCGGATCGAGGGCGACATCGCCTACATCGCCTATTCGATGGACCTGTTCGAGGAGAACAGCATCGTCAACATCATGTCGTCCATCGTCGGCAACGTCTT
>CAYZNA010000212.1:0-6802 GCA_964478665.1 uncultured Anaerolineales bacterium | reverse complement strand
GGCCTGGAATTTCCAGTCGTTCACAAAAGTCCAAATCTCAACCGTTTAGAGTATAGAATGGCGGCGCACAGGAGCAAAAATGACGAGAAACGCGCTGGCGCTGCTTCGAACCGAAGTTGCTGCCGGAAAACGACCACTACGCATTACAACCCATGCGCAAGTCGAGGCGGCAAAGGATGGCCTGCTGCTCGCTGACCTGCGCGAAGTCTTCGAAACAGGCGATGTGATAGAAGCATACTCACAGGAACAGCGGTGGCTGTTGCACGGCCAGAGCAGTGACACAGGCCTTCCAATACACATCGTCGTCGAAGATACCGAGGAAGCCGGCATCGTCGTCACAGCCTACGTCCCAGACCGAAGCATCTGGTTGGCAGACAGGAAACGAAGTCATTCAGGGGAAAGAAATGATCAGGTGTGAAGTTTGCAGCCACGAAATGGCCGGCGGAGGACTGGCGACCGAGGTCTACCGGCAGGGAAGCACTGTTGTTGTGGTCACCGGCATCCCGGCAGTTGCCGTCTGCCCGGAATGTGAAAACGCGATTCTCGAGTGGGAAATCGCTCAAGCGATCGAAGCCGTTGTTCAGTCGCTGCTGCGATCCTTTGTCCGCAGCCCGCTCCCGGCCCCCGCAATTTCCATCACGTTTCCAGTCCGGGCGCCTGTCGCCGCCTGACACCGCATGGCAGCAGATGCTCGCCCTCACTCTCGTTCCCTCCCCCGCCCACACCCGCGACGACCATCCGGAAAACCACGGGCGCTTTGCCCACTTTGACCGCCTCGGCAGCCTGCCCTTCGCCCACCAACTGCTGCGCCTGACCCCCACTCCGGCCAGCGTGGCGCAGATTGCCACCGTCCACACCTACGCGGAGTCGCTGCGGGCGGCCATGGCCCAGGCCCCGGCCATCATTAACTACGCCGGACGTATTCTACGAAGCCGCCGGGCAGTTTTGATTCACTCGTGATAGAATGGCGGGCACTGTGGAGGGAGCAGACAATGATGGATACCCTTGTGATCCCAAAACCCGCCTATAACGTGCTCCGTCGGATCACCGGCGAATCTCGCCCGGACGTGGCGCTCAGCCTTGCGCTGAAAGAACTTACCCGCTTTCGGCTGGAAGCCGCCAGGACGAGAATCGCCGCATTCGAACGAAAGTATGGAATGACCTTCGGCGACTTCGACAGAGCCTGGCAGGGGGGGAAGATCCCGGACGCGCACTCGTACTCAGTTGAAAAAGATGACTGGGAATGGGAGGCGGCCACCACCGACCTGGCCGCGCTCGAGGAACTGGCCCGGTGGTTGATCTGACACTGGAGACGTTTGAGGCCCGAGTAACGTCTGCCTGTGCCGCCTCGCCCATCGTGACCGGAGTTTCGCTGGTGGAGTCTGGCGTCACCTGGCTGCACCTGCGGGCGCATCTCATAGATGGCTCCTTTGTGGACGCCTTCTACGCCTTCTACAATGAAGCGACCGGCAAGACGGCGTTTGCCCTGATCAAGGACGCCCGCCGTGTTTTCGGCGCAGACAACCGGGGCGGCTGGCACTGGCATCCATTTGAAACACCAGAAGTTGCTGCGTCGCACCCTACGGCTGGATAATTACTGAAAGAGAAAAGAGGAGAAAACAGAATGAACGTCAAACGCATGCTGCATCTAATAATCATGCTGACCATCACCGCCGGCTCCGCCGGGCTGTTGGCCGCAGCCGTGGCTTTCACATCCCCACCCTCCCATATCCCTGCCGACCCTCTGGCCGACAACCCCATCCAGCCGGCCGACCTGACCTACCGGGGCGCCTTCGCATACCCATCGGGTGGTGAATGGGCCTACAGCGGCCATGCGCTGGCCTATTACCCTGCAGGTGACCCCACCGGGCCGGCCGACGGCTATCCTGGCTCACTTTATATCGCAGGCCATGTGGAGAATGACTGGGTGGGAGAGATTACTATCCCCGAACCGATCATAGCCGACAGTTTCGATGACCTGCCCCTGGCCACCGTGCTCCGGCCCTTGGCGGACATCACCGGAGGTTGGAAAGACAACTGCACGTACACCGACGATTGCATCTATCGAGAGGTAGACGGTCTGGAATACCTGCCCAACATCAACAAGGTCGTCTGGAATCTGAGGGACTGGTACAATGTGGGTGGCTACGACCAGGATTCCCTGGGGTGGAGCGGGATTGATATGACCGGCGCTCAAGGGGTGTGGCACATCGGAGAACGGGCCAACAATGTATTTCACAATGCCAAAACCAGCAACTACCTCTTCACGGCTCCTGAGAGCTTTGCCAGCCAACATCTCGAAGGAAAATGGCTCATCGCCGGCAACCATCGGCAGGCCGGAGCCTTCGGCGGTTCCCAGGGGCCAACCCTTTATGCCCTCGCCCCCTGGGAAGACGGCGATCCACCTGTACCGGGGCAGAATCTGGATGCTCTGGCCCTGATGTACTATCGCGAAATCTACCCGGGATGTCTAAACGACCCGGGTGAGTGTGACTTTCCGAACTATCGGCCCGCTGACACCTGGGAAGGCGGGGCCTGGGTGCAGACCGCCGACCTGAGGGGCATCCTGATCTCTGGGAGGAAGGGGCTGGGAGACAACTGCTACGGAGAGCCGGGGGTGGAGTGCGGTATAGATGCCTGCAATCCATACAAAGGCTACCATGCCTATCCGTATGAGCCTCAGATTCTCTTCTACGACCCAGAGAAGTTGGAAGAGGTACTTGCTGGAACCAGGCAGCCCTGGGAGGTGGTGCCCTATGTGGTCTACAGCCCGACAGACGAAGTGCTCGGTGGGGAATGTGCCACCCTGGGCGACGCAGCCTATGACCGGGAAAGAAGGCTCATGTATGTAGCCGAACGGGAGGCCGGTCCCTGGGGAGAGACGGTGGTGCATGTGTGGTCTGTACCGGCCACCGCCCCCACTCCCACGCCGACGGCCACTCCCACGGCCAGCAACACCCCGCCGGCGACCAGCACGCCGGGCGCCACGCCTACGGCCAGCAACACCCCGCCCGCGACGAGCACGCCGACGCCGACGGCCACTCCCACGGCCAGCAACACCCCGCCGGCGACCAGCACGCCGAGCGCCACGCCTACGGCCAGCAACACCCCGCCCGCGACCAGCACGCCGACGCCGACGGCCACTCTCCCGGCCACCGCTACCTTCCAGGATGTTCCCACATCCCACTGGGCATGGGAATACATTGAGCGCCTGTATGCAGCCAGCATCACCGGTGGCTGCGGTGTCAACCCGCTCATCTACTGCCCCGAGCAATCCGTCACCCGCGACCAGATGGCCATCTTCCTGCTGCGCGGCATCCACCTCGCCGAGATGCCCTACACTCCCCCCGACCCGGTCGGCGTCTTCAGCGATGTGCCCCTCGACCACTGGGCCGCCCGCTGGATCGAGCAGCTCTACAACGAGGGCATCACTGGCGGGTGTCTGGCTAACCCCCTCATGTACTGCCCCTCCAACCCCGTCACCCGCGGCCAGATGGCCATCTTCCTGCTGAGGAGTGAGCATGGGGCCGGCTACAGCCCGCCTGATGCAAGTGGCACCGTGTTTGGCGACGTGCCTGCCGACTACTGGGCGGCGGACTGGATCGAGCAACTGGCCGCCGAAGGCATTACCGGCGGCTGTGCTGCTAACTTGTACTGCCCGGAGAACGCGGTCAACCGCGCCCAGATGGCCGTCTTCCTCGTCAGAACCTTCAACCTGCCGTAGACTCGTGTAAAGAGGCTATCGCCTTGAAATGAAAAGAGAGCCGTGAGAGAAATCTCGCGGCCTTTGTAACTGCTCAGCCTCACCCTCGTTCCCTCCCCCGCCCACACCCGCGACGACCACCCGGAGAACCACGGTCGCTTCGCCCACTTTGACCGGCTTGCCGCCCTGCCCTTCGCCGGCCGGCTGCGCTGGCTGGAATCCGCGCCGGCCGATCTGGAGCAGGTCGGCGCCGTGCACCATTACGCGGATGCGCTGCGCGCGGCCATGGCGCAGGCTCCCGGCTACGTAGACTACGCCCCGACCTATATCACTCCGGACTCGTTTGACTGCGCGCTGAACGCCGCCGGCGGCCTGCTGGCCGTGGTGGACGCCCTGCTCGACGGTCAGGCCGAGTCCGGCTTCGCCCTGATCCGCCCGCCCGGCCACCACGCCACCCGCGCCCAACCCATGGGCTTCTGCCTGTTCAACAACCTCGCCATCGCCACCCGCCACCTCCGGTCTCGCGGCGCGCGGCGCATCTTCATCGTGGACTTCGACGTGCACCACGGCAACGGCACCCAGGACATCTTCTACGACGACCCGCACGTGTTCTTCATCTCCACCCACCAATCCGGCATCTATCCCGGCTCCGGCCTGGCCGGCGAGACCGGCAGCGGCGCCGGGCGCGGTGCCACCCTCAACGTGCCCCTGCCCGCCAACGCCGGCGACGCTGCCTTCGCCCGCATTCTGCACGAATTGATCATCCCCGCCGCCGGCCGCTTTCAACCCGAATTCATCCTCGTCTCGGCTGGCTTCGATGCGCACTGGAGCGACCCGCTGGCCTCGCTGCAACTGACCACCACCGGCTACTTTGACCTGGCCCACGGACTGCTGGACCTGGCCCGGGAGCACTGCCCCGGCCGGCTGGCCTTCACCCTGGAGGGCGGCTACAACCCCCGCTCCCTGGCCGACAACGTCGCCGCCGTGCTCCACGCCCTGGCCGGGGAACTGCAGGCCCCCGACCCCCTCGGCCCCGCCCGGCGATCGGAACCCGACATCTCCCGGCTGCTGGGGGAGCTGAAAGCGGTTCATCGCCTATAGCCTGAGTCCTGCTTGCGCAAACATCCTTAATGCTGCATACTTACTGCGGAGGGTGAACAACTATGGCAGAGACAACCTTGCGCGCCTACCTTGCGGAAATAGACGATCTGGTTGACCACAACCAGCTCGATGAGGCGATAGCCCATTGCCGCCACATCCTGGCGGTACACCCCAAAAGCCTGGACACCTATCGCCTGTTGGGCAAAGCCTACCTGGAACAGGGACGCCACGGCGACGCCGGCGACATGCTGCAGCGCGTGCTGTCCGCCGTGCCGGATGACTTCGTGGCTCACGTGGGCATGGGCATCATTCGCGAAGATGAAGGCAATCTCGACGCCGCCATCTATCACATCGAGCGCGCCTTCGAGGTCAACCCGGCCAACACCGCCATTCGAGAGGAACTCCGCCGGCTGTACGGCCGCCGCGACGGCATGGAACCCCTGCGGGTCCGCCTGACGCGCGGCGCCCTGGCGCGCATGTACGCTAACGGCGAACTGTTCCCGCAATCCATCGCCGAACTGCGCGCCAGCATGGCCGAGAACCCCGACCGGCCCGACCTGCAAGTGTTGCTGGCCGAAGTGTACTGGCGCGCCGATCAGCGCGTGGAGGCCGCCGAACCCTGCAACGACCCGCTCACCCACCTGCCCTACTGCCCCAACGCCAACCGCATTCTGGCCGACATCTGGCAGGCCTCCGGCCGTCCGGAAGAAGCCGCCGTGTACCGCCAGCGCCTGATTGCGCTGGACCCCTACGAGGCCCACACCAACGGCCGGCCCGCCGCCGAAGTGGACGCCGCCCGCGTGCGAATCCCCAAATTGCTCTATGACCCCTCCACCCACGCCACCGTGGGGGCCGGCGAACAACCGAGCTGGGCCGCCTCGCTCGGACTGAGCTTCGGGCAGGAGGCCGCCGCCGAAGCAGGGACCGCTGCCCTGCCCGACTGGCTCAGCGACCTCTCCCCCCCGGAGCGCGAGACGGCCGACGACCGCCTGCGAGCCTCCTTTGAGCCGCCGGCCCCCGCGCCCCGGCCCGAGCCGGTCGCGGAAGCCGGCCCCCCACCCGACCTGTTCGCCGGCGCCCCGGACTGGCTGGCCGAACTGGCCGCCACGGACTCCGCCCCCGAGCCTGCCGCCCCTTCCCGGCCGGATTGGCTGGCCGAAGCCGGCGCCCCCGCCGAGCAAGCCCCCGTCGCTGTCGAGCCTCCCGATTGGCTGGCCGCTCTCGGACCGATCAGCGGGGAAGAGCCGGTCCCCGCCGCTCCGCAGGTCGAGGTCCCCGATTGGCTGGCGGAAATTGGCGCCGCAGCCGGCGCCAGCCCGCTCGACCGTGGGATGCCTTCCCCGGCCGGACCGCCGCCCGCCGCAGAGCCGGTGCCCCTTCTCGCCAAAACCGGCGAGGAAACTCAGGCCGGCGCCCCGGACTGGCTGGCCGCCCTGGCCGCCAGCGCAGCCCCCGCCGCTCCGCAGCCGGCCGAGCCGGCCGCCGGAGCCGAACCCGATTCCGCCATCCCGGACTTTCTGCGTGAGGCTGGCTGGAGCAAGGCCAGCGGCGAATTGGTGGAAGGGCCGCTGCACATTGAAGAAGAAGCACCCGGTGAAGAGCTGCCGGCGCCGGCCGAGATTCCGGACTGGCTGCGCTCGATGGCCCCGCCCGGGGCCGCTGCGGTCGCCTCGGCCCCGCCCGCCGATGAGGCTGCCCTTTCCGAGGACACCCTGAAGTGGCTGGAGGGTCTCGGGCCTGCCGCAGCCGCGCCGCCGGCTGTCGCCGGGGCGCCCACCGGCGCGGAGGAAAGTGCAATGGAGCATCCGGAATGGCTGCGCACCCCACAAGAAGAGAGGCCGGAGCCGGCAACAGCGGAGGTGCCGGTCTGGCTACAGGAACAGCAACCCGGCGCCACCACGACCGTGGTCACCTTCCTGCGGGACAAGCCGGCGGTCGCCGCAGAGCCAGCCGCCGGGATGGAAGCCCTCGAGGAGGCCCTGCCAGAGTGGCTGCGCG
>CAYZNA010000211.1:0-6806 GCA_964478665.1 uncultured Anaerolineales bacterium | reverse complement strand
TAGACAAACGGCACGCCCGGCGCGGTCAGCATCATCACCGCCGCCAGCCGGGCCTTCTGCGGGTCTCTCAGCACGCTCATCACCCGATCCTGATCGTGATTGGTGAGGAACACCCCGTACTGGCCGGCGGGATAACTATCGAGCACCAGTTGGAGCTGTTGTGTCGCCGCGCCGGCGATGGGGCCGCTGGCAGCCGTCAAAAAGGAGCTGGCCAGATCGAACTCAAAAGCGATGTCCACCTCGTCGCCGGCGTACTCCACCACGTGCGCCGTATCCGTCCATGCCTCGCCCACGGTGAGCGCCTGCGGGTTGACGCCCTTGTAAAACTGGTGGAAGGCCTGCAGCCAGGCGTGGGTGCCGGGTGTGTCCGCTTGAGCGATGCCGTTTTCGACGTAGTAGCGAATGGCGTCCATGCGGAAGCCATCGGCGCCCAGCTCTTCCAGCCAGTAGCGGACCGCGTTATCAATCTCCGCCGTGACCGCCGGGTTTTGCAGATTCAGGTCCGGCATTCTCGACCAGAATACGGCGTAGTAATAGCCGCCCTTGCCCGTGTACCAGACCTGTTGACCCCACGGCCCTCTGTAGGAGGGCGCTTGATCCACCCAGACATACCAATCACGATAGTCGGGGTCGCCCGCATACGATTCCTGGAACCAGGGGTGGTCGCTGCTGGTGTGATTCAGCACGAGGTCAACGATTACCTTGATGCCGCGCCGGTGGGCTTCGTCCATCAGGCGCTGGAAGTCCCCGTTCGTGCCGTAGTCCTGCTCCACGGTGTAGTAGTCGGTCACGTCGTAGCCGTGATAACTGGGCGACTGCATGATGGGCATGAGCCACAGGCCGGTTACGCCGAGGTCGGCGGTTGTGGCGGGATCGCCGTCGTTCAGGTAATCCAGTTTTTCGATCAGGCCGTTGAGGTCGCCGATCCCATCCCCATCGGAGTCCTTGAAGCTGCGCACGAAGACCTCATAAAAGACCGCGTCGTCCCACCAGTGGCCGGCGGCGGGTTGGGCTGAGGCCGTGGAAACGACGGCCCCGGTGGGCGGCGCCGGCTGCGACTGGACCGCGCCCCCTGCGGGCGGCGGCGAGGGCAGTTCAGCCGACGCGGCAGTGGGTGCGCCACGCGCGCAGGCGGCGAGCAAGAGGGCGACGAGCGGGGTTGTGCAGTGATTCCAGAAACGCTTCATGGGGGCCTCTCAAGCAGGGGGATTATAACCGGGAGGGCCGGCGATGCAAGGGGTCGGGGGTACAGCGCAAAACTGTCGGTCGCAGGGCAAGATTGAATCTTGCCGCCGGTCGCAGGGCAAGATTCAATCTTGCCCTACAAACAGCCCCGACGCTTTTGCGTTACACCCGGGGTCGGGCAGCAGTTGCATCCGACGGGAAGTATGCTACACTGTCCTCACGCATCCGCCCGCAGGAGGACGACCATGCCAGCAGCGCTGAACACCTTCGACCGCGTGCTCAAGATCCTGGCGCGCAACTACCCTGAACGCCTGCTGGAACTGGCCTTCCCCGGCCTGCCCCTGCAACTGCTCGGCTCGGCGGAGAACATCGAACTGGCCCTGCCGGAAGAGCGGCTGGACTTCGCCCACCGGGTACTGTTGGGCGAGATCGAGTACATGGTGCATCTGGAGTTCCAGACCCGCCACCAGAGCGACATGCCGCGCCGGCTGTTCGTGTACTCCGCGCTGCTTACCCGGCAGGCGGGGTTGCCGGTGCTGACGCTGGCCTTTTACCTCACCCCACGCGACAGCCCGCTGCCCACTGCCTACGAGGTGCGACTGGGCGATCTGGTCGTCAACCGCTTCGAGTACCCGGTGGTGCGGTTGTGGGAATATGCCGACCGGATAGCAGCCGGGGAGTGGCCGGAACTGGCGCCGCTGCTGGTCACGTTGCAGCGAGACCGGCCGGACGAGGCGACCCTGGCCCGCGAGCGGGCGCTGATCTTGCAGGAGAACGACCCGCGCAAACGGGCCGACCTGCTGGCCTGTGCTGTTACAATTGGATCGCGTTACTTCGACCGGGAGTTTCTCTGGCGTTTTTTCAAAGAGGAGGTTGAGATGTTGCGTGAAGCGAGCTTCATTGACGACTGGCTGCAAGAGAAGCTGGACGAGGGGCTGCGACAGGGTCAACAGCAGGGCCTGCAGCAGGGCCTGCAGCAGGGACTGCAACAGGGCCTGCGACAGGGACTGCAACAAGCGCGCCTGACCGATCTGAGCCGGGTGTTGACCCGCAGGTTCGGGCCGCCGCCACGCTGGCTGCTGGATCACCTTAGCCGCCTGAGCGCCGAGCAACTCGATCCACTGGTGGACGCCGCGCTGGACGCTGCCACGCTGGCGGAATTTCAGAACGCCCTGCCCCGGCTGGCCATGGCCGAGTGAACACCCCGCCCGCCGCCCCATTACCCCCCGCCCGATGCCCTGGCCGTCGTCCGAACTCCCGCCGACCTTGACCTCATGACGTCTACGGCCTCGGCGACGGGTTCGGCTGAGGCCGCCAACGACAGGCAAACCCGCGAGCTTTCCAGAGCCTCGCGGGTCTATTTGTATAGGCTCTCCATGAAGCTCCTGCGGGTGCAACACCTCAGCCCGCGGCCAGCACCACGGCGCTCTGGGGCGGCATTTGCGGCAGCGCCAGTTCCCGGCCGCTGACAGCCACCGGCTCCCCGCTCTGCGGCCAGACCTGCCGGTAGCCGGCGTGGCCCAACTCGCCAGCGGGGATTGTGATTGCCTGCGCCTGCTTCCCGGCATTGAAAGCCACCACCACTTCCTGCCCGCCCAGCCGCCGGCGATAGGCCACCGTCCGGCCCTCTGCGTGCAGGAAGGCGAAGTCGCCGGTGCGCAGCGCGGGGTGGGATTTCCGCAGGGCAATGGCGGCCCGGTAAAACTCGCGCAGCGAAGCGTCCCGGCGCTCGGGCCGGTCCCACGGGAAGGCCTCCCGGCAATACGGGTCCGTGCCGGCCGCGAGGCCGATTTCATCGCCGTAATAGACGCACGGCGCGCCGGGCATGGTCATCTGGCACAAGACGGCCAGTTGAGCGGCGCGCCGGTCGCCGTTCAGCAGCCACAGGAGGCGCGGCATGTCGTGGCTGTCGAGCATGTTCATCTGGGCGGAGTGGATGGCCCAATCGTAGCGCCCGAACATGATTTCGATGTCGCGCCGGAAGGTCGCCGCATTGATAGGCTCGAGCACGACGTCCTGATGGCGCCAGCTCAGGTTGAGGTCCTGCGCGCCAAAGAAGCCCAACAGCGGCGCGGTGATCTGGTAGTTCATCACTGCGTCGAACATATCGCCCTGCAGCCAGTGGGCGGCCTCGTGCCAGATTTCGCCAACGATGTACGCTTCGGGGTTGACGCCTTTCACGGCGCGGCGGAACTCGCGCCAGAATTCGTCGTCTTTGATGTCCTCCGGCACGTCCAGCCGCCAGCCGTCAATCCCGAACTCCAGCCAGTGGCGCGTCACACGGAAGAGGTAGTCACGCACGCCGGGGTTGCCGGTGTTGAACTTTGGCAGGGAGGCGTGGTTCCACCAACTGGCGTAGTTTGGCCGTCTGGCTTCGTTCTCGTCTGGATACGCATGCAGCGGGTAACCGTAGACGGTAAACCAGTCAATGTAGGGCGCGTCGCCGCCGTTTTCTAAGATGTGATGACATGCCCAGAAACCGCGGCTGCAGTGGTTGAAGACGCCATCCAGCACCACACGGATGTCTCGCCGGTGGGCCTCGTCCAGCAGCTCGCGCAGGGCTGCATCGCCGCCCAGCAGCGGGTCCACCTGCAGGTAATCGTAGGCGTTGTAGCGGTGGTTGGAGGCGGCCGAGAAGATGGGGTTGAGGTACAGCGCGGTGATTCCCAGATCCTTCAGGTAGTCCAGTTTCTCGACGACGCCGTACAGGTCGCCGCCCTGATAGCCCTGTCCTTCGGGGGGCGCGCCCCACGGCTTGAACCGGATGCCGTGCGGATGCTGTGTGCGTTCGCTGCGACGAAATCGGTCGGGGAAGATCTGATAGAAGACAGCGTGCTTGACCCACTCGGGTGTCTGAACGTTCACCGGGTGCTCCTGCTAACAGAGCCGCATCCGTTCGCGTTGACGGCGCTTCGCGTGTGAGACCTCGCGGGTCTTCGAGACCCGCGAGGTCTGCGCGCCGTCTGCGGAAACGGAGACAGATCTATTCGTGCGAGTTCAATGTCCCTGCCGATTCACGGGGAGATTCTCAAGGTTGCCGCCCGGCGGCAGGCCGCTGGGAACAGAGGCCGGGATGGTGTTTTCCAGATGCAGAGCGGAGGGCGAAGTGAGCGAATCCAGGAAGGCCAGTAGATCCTGAAGGTCTTGCTCCGAAAGGCGCGCCTGCGCCGTGGGCGAGGCGCTCATCGTTGCCAGAATCGCCGCCAGTACCTCGGGCTGGTTCTGGCAGGTATCCTGCAAGACGGTGGACAGTTGGCCGGGGTCGTAGGACTGGAGGCTGGCGGCCGGATTCAGGTGATGCCGGACGGCGGCCTCCAGCGTGGTAAAGGCGCCGTTGTGCATCCAGGGGCCGGTGATGGCGACGTTGCGCAGCGGCGGGGTGCGGAAGGCGTAGCGCTCACAGTCGTTCCCGGTTTCGCGCGCCCGGCCCAGGTCAAAGGGCTGCTCGCGGCCCTTGCCCGGCCCGACCTGCGGCACCGCCAGGTTGTGAAACTTCTGATCGGTGAGCAGGCCGCCGGTGTGGCAACTGGCACAGCCGGCCTCGCCATAGAACAGAATCGCGCCGCGTCTGGCCTGAGGCGGCAGGGCGTTGAGGTCGCCACGAATGTAGCGGTCGAAGGGGCTGTCCTCGAGCGTGAAAGCCACGTTTTCGTAGGCCGCGATGGCATTGGCGGCATGTTCGAAGCCCAATGATTCTGGCGGCACATGCGGATAAGCCGCGCGGAACATTTCCACGTAGCCCGGAAGGTTCAGCAGGCGCTTCATCAGAGCCTGCCAGATGGGCCGGGCGGTGTAGTCGGGAATCCTCGCCAACTCGTTGGGCTGGCCGAAGATGTCGTGGTCGCCGCGGGCGCCGCGCATCTCGTCGCCCGAGGTAACCGGGAACATGGCCTGCGCCGCCAGCAGATTGTCCAGCCCGGCGGGCAGGCGGTCGCTGGCCGGGGTATCGAAGCCCGTCCCCGCGCTGCCCGACACACGGCCATCCCAGAAGAACACGGTCCATTCTTCATAGCCAAGATTGAAGATCGGCGGGGCGTTGCGCGGGATGAACTCACGCCGGTCTTCCAGTTTGACTCTTGACTCCCCGAGGCCCTGTCCGCCCGTGCCAATCGAAACCGAAAGGTTGTCGCCGGTAGCCTTCAGCGGATGGTGGCAGGTGGCGCAAGAGATGTCCCGGTTGCCGCTCAATTCCGGGTCCCAGAACAAGGCCTGGCCGAGTTGGACCATCTCGGCGGAGGGCGGCGGGGGGCTGGTCGGCGGATGGACGTTGGCCTGCGCCACCAGGCGCTGCAAGCGGGCGTCTTCATCCCACGGGAACATCCACCACAGGCTGCCGGATTTCTGCGCCAGCCAGACGGTCGCGGCCAGACAGACGATGCCCGGCAGCAGCGCAGCCAGGCTCCAACGCCGCCGGGCGCTGCGGCGCAGGGCAAGGACCCCGGCCCCGATGAGCAGCACGGTGAGGGCAGCGAGCAGGGCCGGCGGCGACAGCCGGGGGCGGGGCGCGGGCGCCGGGTCGAGGGCAGTGGCCCCTCTCCCGGCCTGCGGCTGCAGGGCGCTGCTGCCCGCCAGCGGGTATTCCAGGCGATAGCGCTGATCCGCCGCCACATCCGCAAACGTCTGCTCCCTTCCGTCCGGCCAGCGGACCGCCAGACCGGCGGAACGGGCCTGGCTCAGGCCGAAGTACAGCACCAGCTCGTTTCCGGCGCCCAGGCTGGAGCCGTTGATCACCTCCTGCATCTGGGTGGGGCCGGCGGGGGTGGACAGGTAAACGCGCGCGCCGACCGCATCGCGGTTGACCGGGCCGGCGCCGGCCAGTTCCAGCGCCAGCCAGTGATTGCTTTCGCCCGACCCGGCCTGGTTGCGATACAGGCGATAGCCCTCGTCCATGTTGCCCACCACGAGGTCAACCCACCCATCGCGGTCATAATCGGCGTAAGCCACGCCCGCGCTCATGCGAACGTCGGCGGCTTCGCTGTTGCAGGCCACCGGCGTGAACGTGCCATCGGCGTTGTTGTGGAAGAGCGGATTGGCGGCAACGTCGCGGTGATTGGTGGTGTCGGCCACTGCCAGATACAGATCGCGCCAGCCGTCATTGTCGTAATCCACAAACACGGCTCCCCACCCGATGCCATCGGGCACCTGCACCCCGGCTCGCTCAGCAACTTCTTGAAACGTGCCGTCGCCGTTGTTGCGCAGAAGTTCCATCGGGCCGACGTTGGAGTAGTAGTAGTCCAGGTCGCCGTCGTTGTCGTAATCCCCCACGGCCAGCCCCATGCCCATCAGTTTAGAATCCGCCCCTGCTTCGTGAGCGACCTGGGTAAAACACCAGCCCCCACAACCGGGGCCGTCATTGCGCCACAGTTTATTGCCCACCGGGTTGATGAACTCGTCATTCACCAGGTAGATATCCGGGTCGCCGTCATTGTCGTAGTCGTTGAAACTGGCGACGAAGCCCGCGCCGTTCAGGCTGCCGCCCAGAACATCCGACACGTCGCTGAACGTGCCGTCGCCGTTGTTGTGATACAGGCGGTCAGAGTCGCCCTCCATCGGGCGGCCACAGCGGGGGTAGCACGACCAGTTGGCGAGGTACAGGTCCAAAAAGCCATCGCTGTCGTAGT
>CAYZNA010000210.1:0-6843 GCA_964478665.1 uncultured Anaerolineales bacterium | reverse complement strand
GCGACGTGGTCGCGCTGAACGGCACGGGCTTCACCGCCAACGATGTGGTCCCGGCCAACACCATCACCCTCGGCGGGCAGACCACCACCCACGATGGGTTCACCATGAACGCCGATGGCTCGGTCCCCGCCATCAACCTGACCCTGCCGGCTATGGGTCTTGGCGGCAAGGACCTGGCGATCGGTGGCGACACCTTCGCCGGCGCCTCCACCGTCGTTGACCTGACCGGCACGGCGGTGCTCAACGGCGGTGCGCCCTCCACCAACAGCCGCAACGTGATGCTGGGCTTCACCCGGGGCAGCACGTTGCTGACCCAGGTGCGCATCTCCGAGCAGCCGGACTTCGCTGGTGTGCCGTACCAGCCGTACAGCGACACCCTCGGGTTCGTGCTCTCGGCCGGCGATGGCACCAAGACGGTGTACGCCCAGTTCCTGGATACCGTCGGGCGCCCCACGGCGGTCGTGAACGACACGATCTGGATGGACACCACGGCGCCCGACGCTCCGGTGATCAACTCGCCGGCCAACGGCAGCGACATCATGAGCAGCGGAGCGATCACGGTGACCGTCGAGGGCCTGGCCGAGGCCAACGCCACAGTGCAGGTGTTCGACGGCGCGACCTCGCTGGGTATCTCTGCTGCCGACGCCTCCGGCATCTGGGAGTTGAGCTCCCTCTTCAGCGAGGGCAGCCACACGCTGTACGCGCAGGCTACGGACCTGGCCGGCAACGAGAGCGCGCTCTCTGCGCCTGTCTCGTTCACGGTCTCCATACCTGTGCCGGGCGCGATCTTCGCCGATGTCCCGGACAGTTACTGGGCTGCGTCGTACATCAACCGGCTGTACAACAACGGAGTCACCTCCGGCTGCGCCACAAACCCGTTGCGCTACTGCCCGGAGAATCGTGTGACCCGCGCAGAGATGGCGATCTTCATCTTGCGCTCCGAGCACGGTGGCAGCTACACGCCGCCGGCGGCGACCGGGACAGTCTTCGCGGACGTCTCGGCCTCCAGCTTCGCGGCGGACTGGATCGAGCAACTGGCGGCGGAAGGTATCACCGGCGGTTGCGGTGGTGGGAACTACTGCCCGAACAACGAGGTCGGGCGGGATGAGATGGCTATCTTCCTGCTGCGGGCAAAGTACGGCACCTCCTACGTGCCGACCCCGGCGGCGGGCATCTTCTCCGATGTACCCACCAACCACTGGGCTGCGGCCTGGATCGAAGCGCTGTACAACGAAGGCATCGCCTCCGGCTGTGCAGACGGCATGTACTGCCCGGCGAGTAAGGTGACGCGGGCCGAGATGGCAGTCTTCCTCGTGAGGACCTTCAACCTGCCGTAGTTCGATGGCAGTCCACTGCCGCCTCCTTCCCCGGGCCCCTCAGGGGCCCGGGACAGGCGGGGCAGAGCGAATCAAAAAGAGTGCGGGTGGTTCACACCCGCACTCTTTTTTGTCCGGCCAGGATGACTGCTCACCCTCCCACGGGTCTGGCGGTCAAATGCGCGTCAACCGGGACCGTGCGCCGGGACTCGACCCGCCGGTTCACAAACGCACAACCCGCGCCTTGTCCGGTTTGTAGGCAGCGCCGAGGGCCAGCAGCGCGGCCCCGCGTACCGCCTTGCCCTCCTCGTTCAGTGCCCCAAAAACGTTCCAACGTTTAACGTTCCAACGTTCATGCCAGCCGGGCGGCGAGATAAGGCACCAGCATCTCTTCGGCGCTCAGGCCGCCGTGCCGGCCCAGCAGGTGGTCTTCTTTGGCCGCCCACCACAGGTGCGCCGCCCCCCGGGAGAGCACCAGCAGCTCGCCCAGCCGGGCCGGGGTGCGGGGGTCCAGCTTGCGGCCCAGCAGGCCGGAGGCCATCACCGCCGGTTGGTCCTCCACGGTGAAGCGGCCCGGCCAGGCGCGTTCGATGTAGCTGCGGGCCGCGTCCACCCGCCCCGGGCGGCAGTGCAGAAAGGCGGCGCGATGCTCGCCGGTGGGCAGGATGTGCAGCAGGTCGGTGAACTCCGGGCGCTGCCGCAGGTCATACGATTGCAGGTCGGGGGTGGCGACCTGCCCGTGGTCGGCCAGCACGATCAGCACGGTCCCGGCCCGCGCCGCCGGGCTGAGCTGATCCAGGCAGGCCTCCGCCAGGGTGCGGCCAAAGGCGTTTACCTCGTGCTCCACCCGCTCGCCGGCCGGGCCGTAGTAGTGCGAGAGGGTATCCACCGTTGGCCAGTAAACCCAGACCAGTTGGGGCTGCCCGGCGGTAGCCTCCAGCAGCTCGCGCAGGTTCACCGCCAGATCGGCGGACGAGAAGAAGCCGTGCGCCTCTGCGCCGGCGAGGTGCATGCGGGAGAGGCCGGAGCCGAGGAGCTGATAGTGCAGAAAGGTGTGGATGGGCCGGCCGGAGGCGGCAAGATGGGCGCCCAGGGTGGGCAGGGTGAGGAACTTCGTCGGGTCAAGGCCGGCCTCGAACAGCAGGTGCGGCTGCGAGTCCAGGGTGATGGGGCTGAAGTCAATCATGTTGGCCACCATCCCGTATTCGCGCAGCCACATTTCGTAGGCCAGCAGGCCGTGCTCGCCGGGGGCGCGGCCGGTCCACAGGCTGGTGAGCGCGGCCACGGTGGTGGAGGGGAAGACCGAGGTCAGGGCGCCGAACAGACCGGCTGCGCCCAGTCGCGCCCAGACAGAACCGGGCGCGCGCAGTTGATCGCGGAAGCGCAGCAGGCCCATCGCATCCAGCAGCAGCACCACCACGCGGCGCACGTCCGGGCCGAGCGGCGCGGTCAGTTCGGGGGCCAGCGGCCCCATGCCGAAGGCAGGGGTCCTCAACCAGGCTGCCAGGCTGGAGGGCAGGTTGGCGATGGAATAGCCGCCGTAGTGGGGCGGCACGGCCTGCGGCCACAGGGTCAGGCCGGGCAACGCCCGCGAGGTCAGGCGGGGTAGCAGGGAATCGGTGAGGTCGGTCATGTGTTCAGGCTCCGCAGGTTCAGGCTCCGTAGGCGGGGCATCCCCATGCCTCCGCATCCCTTCTGTGTGATGGGGAAGCCCGCGCTACCCTGCCGCAGGCGGGGCATCCCCATGCCCCGCATTCCTTCTGTGTCGCTTGTGGGCAGGCGGCGAGAGGGGGTATTATACCGGGAAGGGCGCGGGCCGTCGCCCGGCCAATCATCACAGAAGAGGGAACCTCATGGAAGAACTGTTCAGCAAACTAAAAACCCGCCTGGCCGAAGTCCACGATCTGGAAAAAGCGGACTGGCTGCTGGGATGGGACGAGCGCACGTACATGCCGCCGGCCGGGGCGCCGGCGCGGGCGGAGGCGCGCGCCACGCTGCGCCGTACCGCGCATCGGATGTTTACGGCGGATGAAACCGGCCGGCTGCTGGAAGCGCTGAGGCCCTGGGCCGAGACGCTGGACTACGATTCCGACAAGGCCAGCCTGGTGCGGGTGGCGGCGCGCGACTACGAGAAGCGGCGCCGCGTGCCCGACGCGCTGGTGGCCGAGATGGCGCGCACCGCCAGCCTGGCCCACAAGGTGTGGATCAGGGCCCGCGCCGAGTCCGACTTTGGCCTGTTTTTGCCCCATTTGCAGAAGGTGGTGGACCTCAAGTTCAAGTACGTGGAGTGCTTCGACGAACCGGACGAAATCTACGACCTGCTGCTGGACGACTACGAACGCGGCATGAAGACCGCCGAGGTGCGCGCCACGTTTGAGGCCCTCAAGCGCGAACTGCTGCCGCTGCTGCGCGCCACATCTGCACTCCCGAAGGGGCCGAAGCGCAGCGCAGGTGCAAGTGTCGCCGAACGGGGCGATGAGGTGGACGATGCCTGCATGTACGGCGATTATCCCGAAGAGGGGCAGCGCGCCTTTGTGATGCAGGTGCTGCAGGCCTTCACCTTCAGCCCGGAGTGGGGCCGGCTGGACAAGACCGTGCACCCCTTTGCCAGCTCGTTCAGCACCGGGGATATTCGCCTCACCACGCGCTTCAAACCGGATTACCTGGGCGCGGCGTTGTTTGGCGCCATGCACGAGTGCGGGCACGGGTTATACGAACAGGGGGTGGACCCGGCCCTCAGCCGCACGCTCCTGTGCCGGGGGGCCTCGCTGGGCATGCACGAATCCCAGTCGCGCATGTGGGAGAACATCGTGGGGCGCAGCCGCCCGTTCTGGCAACACTTCTTCCCCAGGTTGCGGGCGGCCTTTCCCGGCCAGCTCGCCGGGGTGGAGGCCGAGACCTTCTACCGGGCGATCAACAAAGTGCAGCCCTCCCTCATTCGGGTGGAGGCCGACGAGGCCACCTACAACCTGCACATCATCCTGCGCTTTGAGCTGGAGCAGGCCGTGATGAACGGCGAGCTGGCGCTGAAGGACCTGCCCGAAGCGTGGAACGCGCGCATGAAGGAATATCTGGGGGTTGAGGTGCCGGACGACGCGCGGGGCGTGCTGCAAGACATCCACTGGTCCACCGGGGGCATCGGCTATTTCCCCACCTACTCGCTGGGCAACATTATATCGGCCCAGATCTGGGAACGGGCGCTGGCCGCCCACCCCGACCTGCCGGAGGAGTTCGCGCGCGGCGAGTTCGGCGCGCTGCGCGAGTGGCTGCGGGGGAACCTGCACTGCCACGGGCGCAAGTTCACCTCCCGCGAACTGCTACAGCGCCTGACCGGCGGCGGGATTGACGTGCGACCTTACGCCAACTATCTGAAGAACAAGTTGAGCGACATCTACGGCCTGGCGTGAGTGACCAGCGGCTACGGACCGGCCTGACGTTCCAGCCGCCTGGCCAGGGTAATGGCACCGGTGGGACGCCTTCCCACCGGAGGCCGGAAAATGGGGGTGGGCACGGGGCACTGCCCCACACCCACTCCCATTTTCCGGGGCAGGATGCAGTCGCCGTGGCTCACGGCGCCCAGCGCAGGGCAGGGTCCCCCAGCAGGGTGAAGGTATCCAGCACCTCGCGCACCTCCGGGGAGGGATCGGTCACGGCCAGCTTCGCCAGCATGATGGCCTCGCCGAGGGTGGGCGCGCCCCCCCGGAAGAGTTGATCGAAGAGCGGGATCATGAGCTGTTCCTGGGCGTACTGGATGGAGAGGCCGGTGGGTGCCAGCGCGGCCACAACCCCGCCCTGCGGGCTGAACAGCAGCGCTTCCGCCAGCGAGTCTACCTGCGGATGGTAGAAAAAGCCATCCAGACAGGTGGGCGTGAGCAGGATTGGCAGGCGCTCGCCGTTGTGCAGCGCGGGCAGGTCGGCGGCGCTGAACAGCGGCCCGGCGGCCCACGAGGCGACCGCGCCATGGCCGACATAGGTGAGCAGCAGCGCGCCCTGATTCCATTCGGAGATCAGCCGGCCCCGGGCGGCTGCCAGGTCGCCGCTGTGCGCGGAGAGGTAGACTCGCACCGGCTGGATGCCGGGGGTCAGGCGGGCGGCCAGCCGCTCGGCGCCGGCGTCGAAGCCGGGGTCTTTGTCGTCGGCCACGAACAGCGCGCGCTGCCGCCAGTCTGCGCCGGGGGCGCCGGCCTCGTAGGCGATGATCTTGCGAACCGCGGCGGCGAGCTGCTCGGGGTTGGCGGCGGGCAGGCGGCCGATGGCCAGCGCGGGGCGAAGCCCATCCTCCCCGGCGACGTACCAGTTGTCGCTGGCGGCCTGGCCCAGATGGGGGGTGTCCACCAGGTACACCGGCAGCAGGTTGGTATCACGCCCGCTGAGGTTGTTGTGGTAATCGTAGCTGGCCTTGCCCACCAGCAGCACAAAGCGCGGCGCGGGCGCCGGCCACTGCGTTCGGGCGTGGCGCAGGAAGGCGCGGATGGCGTGCGGGTCGGGCGCGCCGTCGCCGAAAGTGTCGTACACTGCTTGAACGTCAATCACCCGCACGGCCAGCCCCTGCGCGGCGCGGTACGCGGCCAGCGGTTCCACCGCCGCCAGCAGGCTGGCGTGGGCCAGGATCAGGTACTCGGCGCCCCGGTCCGGGGAAGACAGGTCGGTGGGGGCGGCGGCCAGCAGCGACTCGGGGCGGCGGAAGGCCGCGGGGGCGGCGATAAAGTAGCGACGCGGGCCGGGCAGCGGCTCGCTGAAGGAGAGCGGGTCCCCGTCCGCGCCGGTCAGTTGCACCGGGCTGGCCCCCGATACCTTTGGCAATCGGGGGCTGGCCGGGTCGGTCACGTCCAGCAGCAGCGCCCCGGCGCCCATCCCGCGCAGGGCGTATGAGGCCTCCGCGCCGGTAAAACCCAGCGCGCCGCCGCGGGCCTCGAATCGGCGCGGATAGGTGAGGGCGGCGCGGTCGAACAGGTCCACTTCGGGGGTGACGCTCCCATCGCCTGGCGCGCTCAGGGTGAGGTTGTTTTCGCCGTCGCGCAGCAGCCCGGCGTCGAAGGTGAAGCTCTGGCTGTGGGCGGTGCGGCCCTGCCAGCGCAACTCGCCGACCGGGCGCCCGTTCAGCGTCAGCCGCACGCGATGCTCCCCGGTGGTTCCGCCCAGCAGCCACATCTGCAGCGTTGCCGGGCCGGCGGGAGCCACGGCGGAGAGCTGGAAGCTGTACCCGGCCTCAGCCGGCGCGGTGAGCACCTGCCAGACCCAGTGCAGGCCGGCGGGCGCGTCGGCGAGGTAGACCTTGTTTTGTTCGAGGTTGAGCGCCGCCGGATAAGCAGCCGGCGGCTCGGCGGCGCCGGCCTCCACCCGTCGGGCGGCCATGCGCGGCGCCGGTCCTTGCTCCAGACCAATCCAGTAGATTTGCGACCGGCTGTACTCGGTGGGCTGCGGCTCAGCGTAAAACAGCAGGGAGAAGTCGTCGCCACCGCCCAGGGCCAGCGCCGGGACCGGGACGCCGCGTGTTGTCACACTCAATCGGTCCAGCGCTGCGGGG
>CAYZNA010000209.1:0-6849 GCA_964478665.1 uncultured Anaerolineales bacterium | reverse complement strand
CGCCGCCAGACCAGACCTCACAGGTCTTTAAGACCTGTGAGGTCTCGCCGCCCCCCGCCAATACCAGTCCCATGCTACTCAACCGCCTGTTCCCGCGTTCCGCCGGCCGCTCGAAGACCCCCGGCGAGGCGCTGCACATCTTCGACGACATCTTCCCTCAGCCGCTCTCCGCCTTTCGTCTCGCCGAATTCAACGCCTATCTGGCGCACTTCCCACGGGCGCAGGTGCACTCCACCGGAGGCGCCTTCCGCTACGTGGGCGAGACCCGGCCCTTTGCGCAGGTGCTGGCCGAATACGAGCGGCAGTACCCGGCGTTCCGAGGGCGGGTGCAGCAGCTCGACCCCCGGCGCGAGTACCGCGGCCGGCCGAAGGTCCCCGAGAGGGGGCTGGCCCCCGATAGTGGCAATCGGGGGCTGGCCCCCGATAGTGGCAATCGGGGGCTGGCCTACGCCGTCTTTCTCAACAACGCCTATCAATTTGTGCACACCCTTGATCTGGTGGAGCGCCAGCGCACGCCCTTCGCCTTCACCCTGTACCCCGGCGGTGGCTTTCAGCTCGAACAGCCCCTCTCCGATGAGAAGCTGCGCCGGGTGTGTGGCTCGCCCTGCCTGCGCAAGGTGATCGTCACCCAGACCGTGGCCCGCGACTACCTGATCGAGCGCGGCTTCTGCGATCCGGCGCTGGTCGAACTGATCTACGGGGTGGTCTTGCCCGCCGACCGGCTGGCCCCCGATACCTTCGGCAATCGGGGGCTGGCCCCCGATAGTGGCAATCGGGGGCTGGCCGGTACCGCCCGGCCGCGCCGCCGCTATGGGCTGGAGAAAGACACCTTTGACCTGTGCTTTGTGGCCCACAAATACATGCCGCGCGCCGCCGACAAGGGCTACGACGTGTTCGTGGAGGTGGCGCACGCCCTGGCTGCCGCCCACCCCGACGCGCGCTTTCACGTGGTCGGCGGCATCGGCCCGGGCGAGATAGACGTGAGCGCCATCAATGGTAGAATCAGCTTTCACGGGCCGCGCCCCACTGATTTCTTTCCCGCTTTCTACGCCGGCATGGACCTCATCCTTTCCCCCAACGCGCCCTTTCTGCTCGCCCCCGGCGCATTCGACGGCTTCCCCACCGGCGGCTGCGTGGAGGCCGGCCTGTGCGGGGTGGCGGTGTTCTGCACTGACCCGCTGGGTTTGAACGTCGCCTTCAAGGACGGCGAAGAACTGGTGATCATCCCCCGCGACGTGACCGAGATCTGCGCGCGCATCGAGTACTACTACCGGCGCCCGGCTGAATTGTACGCCCTGGCCGAACGCGGGCAGCGCGCCTTCCGCCGCGTGTTCGACCTGGACGCGCAAATGGCGCCCCGCTTCCGCGCGCTGGAAGCGGCCATGGGGGGCTGAGGCGATATGCGGACACGCCCGAGCGTGGTCATCTGGGGCGCCTCCGGCCACGCGCTGGTGGTCGCCGACATCCTCCGGCTGCGCGACGAGTACGAGCTGGCCGGCTTTCTGGATGACGTCAACCCTGAGCGGCGCGGCGAGGCCTTCGACGGGGCGACCATTCTGGGCGGGGCGGAGCAGCTCGACCGGCTGCGCGAGCGCGGGGTGGAGTGCCTGCTCTTCGGCTTCGGCGATGGCGCGGCCCGGCTGCGACTGGCCGAGGCCGCGCGGGGGAAGGGATTCCGCTTCCCGACCGCGGTCCACCCCCGGGCCGTGATCGCCGCCGGGGTGCCGCTCGGCGCCGGGACCGTGGTCGCCGCCGGGGCGGTGATCAACCCGGCGGCCGCTATCGGGGAGCATGTGATTGTCAACACCTGCGCCAGCGGGGATCACGGCGGCCGGGGCGGGGGCGGGGTTCGCCGCGCGCCGGGGGTGCAGCTCGGCGGCGGGGGCACGGTCGGGCCGGGGACATGGGTGGGGATCGGGGCAACGGTGGTGGACCGGGTAAAGATCGGGGCCGGCTGCATGATCGGGGCCGGGGCGGTGGTGGTCGGCGACATCCCGGATGGGGTGGTGGCCTACGGCGTCCCGGCGCGGATCAAGAGGAATCATGAGTCCAGCAGTTGAAAAGCGACGGGTCGAGCATCTGGCGATCTTCGGCGGGGCGCCGGCCTTCCCGCCCGAGGCGGCGCTGCACGTGGGGCGGCCCAACCTCGGGGACCGGGAGCGGCTGCTGGCGCGCATCAACCAGATGCTGGACCGCGACTGGCTGACCAACAACGGCCCGTTTGTGCAAGAATTCGAGGCGCGGCTGGCGGCGCGGCTGGGGGTAAAGCACTGCATTGCCATGTCCAACGCCACCGTGGGGCTGGAGATTGCCATTCGCGCCGCCGGCCTGCGCGGCGAGGTGATCGTGCCCTCCTTTACCTTTGTCGCCACCGCTCACGCCCTGCAATGGCAAGAAATCACCCCGGTGTTCTGCGACGTGGACCCGGCCACTCACAATCTGGACCCGCGCCGGGTGGAGGCGCTGATCACCCCGCGCACCAGCGGCATCATCGGCGTGCACGTCTGGGGCCGCCCGTGCGCGGTGAAGGCCCTGAGCGAGATCGCCGCACGCCGCGGCCTGACGCTGATGTTCGACGCCGCCCATGCCTTCGGCTGCTCGCACGCCGGGCAGATGATCGGCAATTTCGGGCTGGCGGAGGTGTTCAGCTTTCACGCCACCAAATTCCTCAACACTTTCGAGGGCGGCGCGGTGGCCACCAACGACGACGATCTGGCGCGCAAAATCCGCTTGATGAAGAACTTTGGCTTCGCCGGCTACGACAACGTGATTTACATTGGCACCAACGGCAAGATGAGCGAGGTCAGCGCCGCCATGGGCCTCACCGGGCTGGAATGCCTGGGTGAGCTGATCGCGGTCAACCGGCGCAACTATCAGCAGTACCGCGAAGCCCTGGCCGGGCTGCCCGGCGTGACCTTCGTTGCCTATCCCGATGGCGAGCGGCACAACTATCAATACGTGGTGCTGGAAGTGAACGAAGCCCTCGCCGGGTTGAGCCGCGACCAATTGGTGGCGCTGCTGCACGCCGAGAACGTGCTGGCCCGGCGCTATTTCTATCCCGGCGTGCATCAAATGGAGCCGTATCGCTCATATTTCCCCCACGCCGGGCTGCTGCTGCCGGAGACCGAGCGGCTGGTGACGCGGGTGATGTCGCTGCCCACCGGCGTGGCGGCCGGCCCGCAGGCGGTGGCGGCGGTGGCCGGGCTGATTCGGCTGGCGCTGGCGCACGCCCCCGAAGTGCGGGCGCGCTGGCGGGCGGAGGCCGCATGAAGCTCAGCGTGATGATGATCACGTACAACCACGAGCGGTTTGTGGCTCAGGCGCTGGAGAGCGCCCTGAGCCAGCAGACCGACTTTGCGTACGAAATCGTCGTTGGCGAGGATTGCTCGGCCGACCGCACGCGCGAGATTGTGGCCGCGCTGGCCGGGGGGCGCCCCGGACAGGTCCGGCTGATGGCCCGCCAGCGCAATCTGGGGATCGCACCCAACTTCGTGCAGACCATCCGCGATTGCCGCGGCGAGTACGTGGCGGTGCTGGAGGGCGACGACTACTGGACTTCGCCGCACAAGCTGCAGCGGCAGGTGGACTTTCTGGAGGCCCATCCGGAGTGTGCAGCCTGCTTTCACCGGGCGCGCGTGATCTACGAGGACGGGCGGCCCGGGTTCACCTTTCCGCCGCCCGATCAGCCGGCCTTTTCCGCGCTGGAAGACCTGTTGGCCGGCAACTTTATGCCCTCCTGCTCGGTGGTCTTCCGCCGCGCGCTGGTAGGCGAATTGCCCCCGGGCTTCGAGCGCCTGCCGATGGGCGACTGGCCGCTGCACCTGCTCAACGCCCGCTTCGGCAAGTTGGGCTTTCTTGATGAAACCATGGGGGTGTACCGCGTGCACCCCGGCGGCGCGTGGACTCCCACCGGCCCGGCCCGGCGGCTGGAGAGCGAGATCGCCGTCCTCGAGGCCATTGGCCCGTACCTGCCCCTGCGCGCCGGGGAGGCCCTGCGGGCCGCCCTCGCCCGACGCCGGGAGAAGCTGGCCCTCGCCGGCCGCCCCCCGGCCGCAGACGCGCGCCCCCTGCGCCCCCGCCGCCCCGGCGAGCGTTACCGGGTGGCCTTCTACGCGCCGGAGATGGCGCTCCCCGCCGGACCGGATTCCCCGACCTCTGCGGAGGCCAGCGCGCTGGCCTGCCTCGCTGCGGCGCTGGCCGCGCGCGGCAACGATGTCATGGTCTACGCCGGAGACCAGCCTGCCAGGGCCGGCGGGTCGCGCACCCGCCCGGCAGCGGAGGCCGCGCGGGCCGAGTGCGATGTGTTGATCTGCACCGCCCCTGCCATCCCGCAGGGCATCCGCGCCGGGCTGCGCCTGCTGTGGACGCGCGTCCCGGTGACCGCTGGCGAAGCCGCGCAGTTCGACTACCTGTACGCCGTTTCGGCGGCCCTGGCCAACCAACTGCGGCACACGCCGGGCATCCAGTCCCTCAAACTATTCACCGCCTACGACGGCTGCCCGCCCGCGCCCGGCGACCCTGCCAACCGCGACCTCTTCCGCGTGCAGTACCTCTGCCGCACCCCGGCCGACGTCGAGCAGGCCGCCTGCATCGCCGCCGACCTCCGCGCCCACGATCCCCGCTTCCGGCTAGAAACAACCGCCACCCACCCTCCCTCCTCCATCCGTGGCCCCTCCCATCCGTGGGAAGCCTCACCCCCCCCCGGCGCCCCCGCCCACGTCCCCCTCCTCGGCCCCAGCGCCGCCGCCCACCCCCCCCCCCCCCCCCTCCGTCGCCCCTCCGATCCGCCGGAAGCCTCATCCCCCCCCATCCGTGGCCCCTCCCATCCGTGGGAAGCCTCATCCCCCCCCATCCGTGGCCCCTCCCATCCGTGGGACCCTGCCCCGCGCTCCGGGTTCCTGCTCACCCCGGCGCAGGTCCCCGACCCGGACTCGGCCGCCCTGCTGGCCGCAAAGCAGTCCGGCCTCATCGTACTGGCCCCCGCCGGAGGCGGCAACCCCGAGATTATCTTCTCCGAGTACGACGGCTTCCTGTTCGAGGAACCTTTCGAATCCCCGGAATTCCGCCAGCGCTGCGTAACCCAGATCCTCAAGCTGGTCGCCGACCCGGCCCTGGCCCGGACCGTGAGCGCCCGCGCCCGCGGCAGCCTGCCCGGCTGGGAGTCCGTGGCCGCGGATTGGCTGGCGCACTGGGAGCGGGTCTTCGCCGGCCACGAACCTACCATTGCCATACCCGCAGGGGCGGCCTCCGCAGGGGCGGCCTCCGCAGGGACGGCATCCGCAGGGACGGCACCCGCAGGGACGGCACCCGCAGGGACGGCATCCGCAGGGACGGCATCCGTAGGGACGGCATCCCCATGCCGTCCATCATCCGCAGGGACGGCACCCGCAGGGACGGCATCCGTAGGGACGGCCTCCGTAGGGACGGCATCCGTAGGGACGGCATCCCCATGCCGTCCATCATCCGCCGGGACGGCACCCGTAGGGACGGCATCCCCATGCCGTCCATCCGCATCATTCCCCCGCGTCTCCGTGGCCCTCGCCGCCCACAACGCCGCCTCCACCCTGCGCGGCACGGTGGACAGCATCCTGGCCCAGACCTTCCGCGACTTCGAGCTGATCGTGGTCAACGACGGCTCAACCGACGAGACCGGCGCCATCTTGCGCGGCTACGACGACCCGCGCCTGCTGGTAATAGATCAACCCAACCGTGGGCTGCCGGCGGCCCTCAACCGCGCGCTGGACGTGGCCCACGGCGAATTCATCGCCCGCATGGACGCCGACGACCTGACCCACCCGCGCCGCCTGCAAACCCAGGTAGCAGCCATGGGGCGGGCGCCCCGGCTGGGGCTGCTCGGCTCGGCGGTGCACAAGATTGACGCCGCCGGTCGGGTGCAAATGCTCTTCCAGCACCCCTTGAGCGACGCCGAGATCATCGCCGGCATGCGCACCCTCAGCCGCTTCATCCATCCCACCGTGATGCTGCGGCGGGCCGCCCTCCAGCGGGCCGGGCAATATCGCCCGCGCGAAGCCGAAGACTACGACCTCTTCCTGCGCATCGGTGAGCGGTTCGAAGTGCGCAACCTGCCGCAACCCTGGCATCAACTGCGCCGCACCGAGGGCACGCGCATTGCCCGCTTCGGCAAGGAAATCCACCAATCCATGCTCGACTCCACCCAGGAGGCGCTGGAGCGCTATCTGCAGGGCCGCGACTGGACCGGCGAACCGTTGCGGCTGCGCTGGTCCGAGCGCCGGCCGTACGCACGGCTGCTGTATCAGTGGGCCATAGCCTCCCCCGATTTGCAGAGACACCACGCTCGCCGGCTGCTGATTCGGGCCATTGCCCTGTGGCCGCTGGCGCCGCGCTACTGGCTTGCCCTGCTCCAATTCCGGCCCGCCCTGCGCGGCCTGCCGCGGCGGCTGGCCGGTAGGGTGGGCAACCCCGTGCCCCACCCACGGCCGGCTGGCAGCCTTGCGCCCGGGAGGGCGGGGATGAGCGAGGCTCTGCTCGTGCTTTCGGTGGCGTTGAACGGCTACGATCTGCTCTACCGCCGCTGCATCCGCAGCCAGCGACAGTACGCGGCCCGGCACGGCTACCAATACCTGCTGGTCAACACGCCGCGCTGGGAGACCACGCGCACCGAGAGCGCCTGGGTGAAGGTCCCGCTCATCAGCGAAGCGCTGCGGCTCGGGTACGAATGGGTCTTTTTTGTGGACGCCGACTGTGAAATCCGCCCCCACGCGCCGCGCATCGAGCGCGAGGCCGCGCCGGGAAAGAGCCTGTACCTGGGGCGCGGCTGGTCGGGCCGGGTCAACTCTGGCGTGATCTTCGTTCGCAACGCGCCCGAGT
>CAYZNA010000208.1:0-6883 GCA_964478665.1 uncultured Anaerolineales bacterium | reverse complement strand
CCATGGCGCCGGGCTATGCCGTGACCGCGACCCAGTGGTTGCTCACGGCCATTTTTTCCATCGTCTTTGGCATCCAGCGGGCGTTTCATCTGGATGAGGTGTGTGACCTCGGCTTTGCGTTGGTGACCGGCCGGCCGCGTCCGCTGTCCCACAGCACCTTCCAGCATATTTTGCGCGCGATTCCCGAACAAGCCGCTGTATTTGATTGGGAAAGAGCTACACGTCGTCTTTGATCCCTTCCCGGGTCAGGACGAACTCCAGCCCTTGCTGGATAAGTTGAATGCCAGGCACGTCGGCTTACCCTGGCTCAACCACTTGGTCGTGCAGTTGAGCATCGCCCAGGACGCGCCGGTTTATCCGCTGACAGAGCCAGAAAAGCGGAATCGACTTTTTGGAGATGGGTAGCCCTGACGCTGCCCCCTAAACATTACATGTAATAGTGTGCATAGGTTTCAGGTTTCAGGTTTCACGCAGCCGCCGCATGGCCTCGCGGATGCGCTCGGTGGGGATGCTGAGCGACAGGCGGATGTAGCCCTCGCCGTGGGGGCCGTAGGCCGCGCCGGGGACCACGCTCAAGTGGGCCGCTTCCAGCAGGCGGCGGGCGTAGCCGGCGGACCGGAGGTGGCCGGGGGGCAGCTTTGCCCAGACGTAAATCGTGCCCTGCGGCGCGCGGGCGCTCAGGCCGGCGTGCGGCAGGGCCGCCAGCACCAGGTCGCGGCGCTGGCGGTAGACCTCGTTGCGGGCCGCGATCCAGTTCTGATCGCCGCTCAGGGCGGCGATGCCGCCCTCCAGCGCCGGCTCGAAGTGGCTGGAGTCAATGTTGGATTTGACCGTGGCCAGCGCTTTCACTGCCAGCCGGTTGCCGCAGGCCATGCCCAGCCGCCAGCCGGCCATGTTGTAGGTTTTGGATAGCGAGTTGAACTCCAGCGCCACGTCGCGCGCGCCGGGGGCCTGCAACAGGCTCGCCGCGCGGGCGCCGTCGAAGGTCACATCCACGTAGGGGGCGTCGTGGCAGATCAGAAAGCCGTGCGTTTGCGCCAGGGCGACGGCCTCGCGGAAGAACCCGGTCGGGGCCAGGGCAGTAGTCGGGTTGTTGGGGTAGTTCAGCCACAGGATGGCGGTTCGGGCCAGGATTCCGGCCGGGATGGCGGAGAGGTCGGGGAGAAAGCCGTTCTCGGCCAGCAAGGGCACGCTCACTACTTCCGCCCCGGCCAGGCGTGCGGCGGCCTGGTAAATCGGGTAGCCGGGGTCCGGGACCAGCACCACGTCGCCGGGGTTGACCATCGCCAGGTGGATGTTGAAGATGCCTTCTTTGGAGCCGAGCAGCCCCAGCACATCTGTCTCCGGGTCCAGTTCCACGCCGAAACGGCGCCGGTAATACCCGGCGGCGGCCTGGCGGAAGCGCCGGTTGGCGCCGAGGCTGCTGTAGCTGTGTTGTCCCTGCGGACCGGCGCACCCCTGCAATGCCTGGATGATTGGATTGGCCGGCGGCAAGTCGGGCGAGCCGACATCCATGCGGATCACGTCCTGGCCGGCGGCGGTCATCTCCGCCACCCTGCGGTGCAAATCGGCGAAAAAGTACGGTTGCAGGCGGGTGAGGCGCTCGGCTGGCTCGATCACAGGCTGATTCCCATGGCTTTCTTCTCCTCGTCGGTCAGGCCGAAAAGCTTCGGCGTGCGCGGTTCCGGGGCTTGCTCGCGGATCGGGATCATGAGGTGGAAGGTGCTGCCGGGGCAGGCTTTCTCGTCGTAGCCGGGCGACTCCACCCAGATGGTGCCGCCGTGGGCGGCCAGAATGCCGCGCGCGATGGGCAGCCCCAGGCCCGGCCCGCCGCCCTTGAACTTGGTCTTGCCGCTGGAGTGTAGCGAGACATCGCTCACCCGGCTGAACTTCTCGAAGATCTCCTCCTGCCGTTCCAGCGGGATGCCGATGCCATTGTCGGCAATTGTCACTTCGACGAAGCCGGGCAACTCGCGCCCGGAGACGTGGATGCGCCCGCCGTCGGGCGTGTATTTGATGGCGTTGCGCAGCACATTCATGAAGACCTGGTACAGCCGTTCCGGGTCGGCGTGGGTTCGTCGGGTGCAGCCGGGGAAGTCGTCAATCAGCAGGGAGTGTTTGCGCTGCGCCAGGGGCTCTCTCAGTTCCTGGCGGGCCAGGTCGAGCAGGCGGTTGAGCCAGACCGGTTGGTAGCTGAGCGAGAGCAGGTTGTTGTCTATCATTGAGACGTCAATCATGTCCTCGATGATCTCTTTCAGGCGGCGCGTGCCGTTGGCAATGCCGCCCAGCACCACTCCCATCTGCAGCCGCTGGTCGGGCGCCAGTTCCTCGCCCAGCATGTTGGAGTAGCCCTCGATCAGGGTGAGAGGCGTCTTGAGCTCGTGGGCGGCCACGGCGATGAAGTCGGATTTGGAGCGGTCCAACCGCTCTACTGCCCGGCGGGCCTCGTTCAACTCGTTGGTGATCTCAGCCAGCACTGCATCACGCTCGAGGGCGGCCAGCATCTCCACCGCGTAGGTAAACAGCGGCTCCAGCCGCTCAAAGGTCTCCAGGGCCTGCGAGTCGGTCATGCTGGTTTGCACTACCCGGTAGGTCGTATGCCGCAGGGCGTGCATGGCCGGCAGCAGGCTGGAAATGGCCTCCCCGGCGATGTCCTGGGGGCGAACCTTGACCCAGTGGCGCACGTATTGGTCGAGCCATTGCGGACTGCCGGTCTCGAGGGCCTCGAACAGCAACTCGTAGAAGCGCGCCACCTCGCCCTCCATGCTCTCGCGCAGGCTTTCCCCGCGGGCAAGCGCATGGGTGGCCGCCCGGATCAGGTGCGGCAGTTGCTTGTGAAGGCGTTCGGTGACGGTTGCCATGCTGGTGACAGGGGGCAAGATCGTGCAACGAGGCTGAACTTCTCCAAGTTTAGCGCAAAGTTGCCGGGCGCGCCATGTGACCTGTGGGCAGGGTCATCAACAGGGCACGGGGGTGAGGTCGGTGTGCATGAGGGGATTGTATCATGGGTGGCAGGTGTGCGTTGGAGGTACGGTTGGTTGATGTACATGGCTATGCGCATTAAGAGCGCCACCCCGGCGCCCCCGGCCGTTCCCCGTTGGCATGCTTCTTGCAACTGGCTTGACGGATGTCCCCCTCCGACCTATACTCCCTCCTACCGGATTCAAACCTGCCATGTCCCTGCGCCTGACCCCTTCTGCCGGCCTTCGCCCCACCGCCACCGCCCACCTGGCCCAGACCATGAGTCTGCTGGCCCTGAGCAACGCCGAATTGGAAGAGAAAGTGCGCGCCGAACTGGACAATCCGGCTCTGGAGGTGGTGGACGAACACCGTTGCCGCACCTGCGGGCGCCCGATTCCGCGCCGGGGCCATTGCCCGCTGTGCGCCGACCGCGGCCTGTCCGATGCTCCCATCGTGTACCTCACCCCACGCGACTGGGAGTTGGGCGCCGGGGCAGCCGAGCCTGACCTGCCCGACCCTGGCATCGCCGCCCCCGAAAAACTGGCCGAGCACCTGCTGCGCCAGATCGGGCCGGAATTAACGCTCGAGGAGCGCCCGCTGGCAGCACACATCGTCTTCAGTCTGGACGAGGACGGCTTGCTGGCAGAGCCGGCCGCCGAGATCGCCCTGCGGCTGCGCGTCTCGCTGGACCAGGTGCGGCGCATCCTCACCCTGCTGCAGAACGCCGACCCGCCCGGCGTGGGCGCCGCCAACGTACAGGAATCGCTGCTCATCCAGCTCCGGGTGCTCGACGAGGAAAACGAGGCGCACGACCCCGGCGCGCGCCCCCTGCTCGCGCTGGCCGAGGCCATCGTGGCCGGTCACTTCAAACTGCTGGGGCGCCACGAGTACGCCCACCTGGCCCGGCTGCTGAGCGCCTCCCGGGCCGAGGTGGAGGCCGCCGCGCTGTTCATCCGCCGCAACCTCACGCCCTACCCGGCGCGCGCCTTCTGGGGCAGCGGCAAGGGTTCAGGCGCCAGCGGCGGGGCGGCCAGCGGGCGCTACTATTGCCCCGACGTGTCCATCCACCGCCATCCCACCCGCCCGGACGGCCCGCTGGTAGTGGAGATCACCACCCCCACCGCCGGCTGGCTGCGAGTCAATCCGGCCTTCAAGCAGGCGCTGCGCGCGTGCCCGGAGGGCGAACGGAGCGAGTGGGAGCAATACTACGAGCGCGCGCTGCTGTACACCAAGTGCCTGCAACAGCGCAACAACACCATGCGCCGCCTGATGGAGAGCATCGTCGCGGCACAGAAGGAGTTCATCTTGTGCGGCGACCGCTACCTCGAGCCCATGACCCGCGCCGCATTGGCCCGCCAGCTCGAGGTGCACGAGTCCACCATTTCCCGCGCGGTCTCCGCCAAGACGGCCGCACTGCCGGGCGGGCGAATCATCCCGCTTTCCAGGTTCTTCGACCGCAGCCTGCCGGTGCGCGAAGTGATTAAGGACCTGATCGCCGGTGAGCCGGCCTGCGCTCCGTTGACCGACGAGGCCATTGTGGGACGACTGGAGATGCGGGGAATTCAGGTCGCCCGCCGCACGGTGGCCAAGTACCGCACCGCCGAAGGCATTCTGCCGGCCGCCATGCGCGGCCGGCTGCACAACCACACGCCCTGCGCGCTCGCCCGCCACGACGCCTGACACCTTCCACCTGACACCTCAACACCTGACACCTCAACACCTGACACCTCTAGCGATGCACGTTGCCAACCCCTTCGGGCGACTGATTGCCCCGATCCGACCAGACCCGGCCTTCGTCCGCCTTGCCGACGAGTGCGAGCAGGCGGTCCTGCTGGTCTCGGCGCGCACACTGCAGATCCAACACGCCAACCACGCCGCCACCCTGCTTACCGGCTACAGCCGCCAAGAGTTGGAACGGCTGGTCCTGCCGCAGGTGTGCCAGTCCGCCGCATTGCACGAGCAACTGGACCAGTTGGAACGCTACTTGCCGCCGCGCACCATGCTGGATGCCCAACTGCGCAACCGCGCCGGACGCACCCTGACTGTGGACCTGCGCTTGACGCGAGCCGCCGATCGTCCCGATGCCCCGCTGCTGGTGCTGGCCGAAGACGCCGGCCCGCGCGTGCAGGCCGCCCAGTCCCTCAACCGCATGAGCCGCTCGCTGGAGGCCCTCGACGCGCTGATCGCGCTCAACATAGATCCTGACGAAACCGCCATCGAACACGCAGTCGGGCTGGTACGGCTGTACACCAATGCCGACAGCGCCGGGCTGTACCGCGTGCTGCCCGGCGAGCCTGGCCTGGCACTGACCGCGCGGGTGGAGCTTGGCCCCGCCTTCCCCGAGCGCCTGCCCGCGCAGGATGCGCGCTATTTGCTCCAGCCTGAGACCTGGCACAACAATCAGCGCGCCGAGCATGCCCTCAGTCAGGCCGCGCGCTACGCCGGCTGGGCTACCCTGCTCAGCTACCCGGTGGGCGAGGCCTCAGCCTCTGTGGGGGTGCTATTTGTGGGCTACAAACCCGGCCGCCCGCCGCCGGCCCGGCCGCTGCTGGGCATCGCCGCCCGCCAGATCTACCTGATCGCGCGCCAGGTAGCGCAGCAGCAGGCGCTGGCACATATCACCGCCGGGTATCAGGTCCTCTCTCAACAGTTCCAGGCCGTGATCGGACAGAGCCAACATGCCATTATCCTGCTGGGGTCAGATGGGTGCGTGCAGCAAATCAACCCGCCGGCCAGCGATCTGTTCGGATACAGCGCCGAAGAAGCAAGCGGCATGGCCTTTCAGGACCTGCTGATCTCACCGCAAGCCCTGACCGGCCCGATCCTGGCCGCGCTGCACCAGGGCAAATCCACCTCGGCCTCCCACATCCTGCTGCACAGCCGGTCCGGCGAACCGGTCCCGACTGCCATCCGCGTACTGCCGGTGGCGGTGGCCGCCGCCGGCCTGCCCGCGACCGAACTGGCGGCCGGCGGACAGGGAGCGCTGATCGTGGTCACCAACCAGAGCCAGGCGGTGGCCGTGGAACAGCGCACCCAACAACTGGAGCAGCGCGCCCTGGTGGGCGAACTCTCGGCCATCCTGGCCCACGAGGTGCGCAACCCCATCAACAACATCAGCGCCAACGCCCAATTGCTGGCCCACAAGCTGCCGTCCGACTCCCCCTTACAGGAGAAACTGGACGAAATCCAGCACGACATCCGCCGCCTCTCCCGGCTGATGGAGGACGTGCTGCAATCCGCGCGCCCGCTGGAAATCGCCCGCCGGCCGTGCTCGCTGGGAGAGGTGATCGAAACCGTGCTGGACCGCTGGGCGCCGCGCTGCGCCCGCGCGGGCGTCGCCGTGCGCCGCGAACTGGCGCCCGGCCTGCCGCCGGCCATGATTGACCCGCGCTCGATTGAACAGGCGCTCACCAACCTGGTGGATAACGCCCTGAACGCCATGCCGCACGGCGGCACGCTGACCGTCACCCTCGCGGCCGCGCCCCCCGGCCCTGCTCCCGAGGCTAATCCGGCGCCTGCTGCACCGCCCCGCAGCCCGACCGCCGGTAGCGAAGGCCAGGGGACCACTGCCCAACTGCAATTGAAAATCGCCGACTCAGGCCAGGGCATGGACGAAGAGACCCGGCTGCGGGTATTCGACCCGTTCTTCACCACCCGTCCCGGAGGCACCGGTCTGGGACTCTCAATCACGCGCCACATCATCCGCACCGTGCACAAAGGCGCCATCCGGGTAGACAGCTTCCCCGACGCCGGCACCATCTTCACCCTGCTGCTCCCCGTCGCCGCCCCCGACACCCGACCCCTGACGCCCGACCCCTGACTACCCGACTACCCGACTACCCGACCATCGGGGCATGGGGATGCCCCGACTACCCGACTACCCGACTACCCGACCATCGGGGCATGGGGATGCCCCGACTAC
>CAYZNA010000207.1:0-6941 GCA_964478665.1 uncultured Anaerolineales bacterium | reverse complement strand
CCCGGTATACCACATCTGTCGGCATTTTGGAACTTATACTTTTACGGACCCTTAGGGTCTGAAACCGGGAAGTTATACTTTTTCAGGCCCTTAGACCAGCAATGACCCGATATCGCGCGGCTGAGCCGTTCTGGAAAGCCTATGCCGAAGGGCAAGTTTTCCCGCGACCCCGCTAACGCAGAGCGCGGGACGGGGCAAACTTGCCCTACTATTCTCAGAACATGCGCACCTCCACCGCGTCGCCCTCAGCCAGGCCGTTGGCGTCCAGCGGCACTTTTAGAATGCCATCGGCGCGGATCAAGGTGAAGATCAGGTTGCTCTTTCCAAACACCGGCCAGGCCCACAGGCCATCGGCGCGGGTCTCCAGCCGGACCGGGACGTAATCCTCGCGCCCGGCCTCGGAGGCCAGGTTGCGGGCCAGGCGCGCGCGCAGCCAGCCGCGCCGGGGCGGGCTGGCGCAGCCCAACAGGCGGGCGATGGTGGGCGTGAGAAACAGATCGGCGATGATCAGCGCGCTGACCGGGTTGCCCGGCAGGCCGAAAACCGGCTTGCCCCCCGCCACGGCCAGAATGGTGGGTTTGCCAGGCTTGACCGCCACGCCGTGCACCAGCACGCCCGGCGCCCCCAGCCCGGCGATCACCTGCCCGGTCAGATCGCGGGCGCTGACCGAGGAACCGGCCGAGAGGACCAGCGCTTCGGCCGAAGCGAGCGCCGCCCGCGCCGCCTCCTGCAGGGTCTCGAAATTGTCCGGCAGGATGCCGCCGCGCAACGGCTCGCCCCCGGCGTGGCGCACCAGCCCCTCCAGCGTGTAAGAGTTGATGTCGCGCACCTGGCCCGGCCCGGCCGGCCCCTCGGGCGGCGCCACCTCGTCGCCGCTGGCGAGGATGGCCACGCGCGGGCGGCGGACCACCTCCACCTGCATGACGCCCAGCGCGGTCAGCCCGCCCAGGTCCTGCGGGCGGATCCAGTGGCCGGCGGGCAGGATCTCCTCCCCGGCGCGGATGTCCTCCCCCACACGCAGCAAGTTCTCCCCGACCGCCACGGCCTTCATTACTTCGATCTCGCCCTCGCGGCTGAGCTGGGTGTTTTCGATCATCACCACCGCGTCGGCCCCCTCGGGCAGCATGCCTCCGGTGTGGATCACTGCCGCCTGCCCCGGCCCCACCCGCACCTCGGGCGGGCGGCCCATGGGCGCCTCGCCGGCCACGCTCAGGAAGCCGGGCAGACTGGCGCTGGCGCCGAAGGTATCCTGCGCGCGCACGGCGTAGCCATCCATGGTGGAGCGCGGGAAGGCCGGCAGGGAGGCCGGCGCCAGCACCGGGGCAGCGGTCAC
The DNA here is from genome assembly GCA_964478665.1 of uncultured Anaerolineales bacterium. Taxonomy (GTDB): domain Bacteria; phylum Chloroflexota; class Anaerolineae; order Anaerolineales; family CAYZNA01; genus CAYZNA01. The sequence continues at coordinate 5,608 of CAYZNA010000207.1, read as the reverse complement.
CCGGTCGAGGGCGGCCGGAGTGGGGACGGTCTCCGGCTGCGGCGCCGGGCGGATGGCAGCCAGCAGGGTCCGCAGGGCGGCTTCGGGGGGCAGGACGTTGAAGAATTCGCTCATGGCGTGGCTCAGCCGAGGGTCCAGAATCCCACGGCCAACAGATAGGCGGTCACGGCAAACAGGGCGAGGGCGGCAAAGGTCCACTGCGCCCAGGGGATTTCGATGCCGCGCGCCATGCGGCTGCCCTGCCACAGTTGCAGCGCGGCCAGCGGCAGGGCGATCAACGCGCCGAGCGCCACCCGCCCCGGCAGGCCCAGCCACACGCCCGGCGCCAGCGCGAGGAAGGCAGCCAGCAGCAGCGCCGCGTGCAGGCGCCGCCCCGCCCGGCGCCCCAGCCGCACCAACAGGGTGCGCTTGCCGGCGGCCTCGTCGGACAGATAGTCGGGAAACTCGAAGGCCAGCAGCATGGCGAAGCTGAGCAACACCAGCGGCAGCGAGGCCAGCAGCACCAACGGGTCCACGCTGCGAGTTTGCAGCAGGTAACTGAACATGGGCGACAGGCCGGCCACGATCAGCGCGCAGGTGAACTCGCCATAACCGCTGGCTGCCAGGTGGACCGGCGGGGTAGAGTAGAAGAACGAGCCGAGGAAGGCCAGCAAGAAGATCAGCACGGCGGCCGGCCCGGCGCCGAAGCGGGCAATCAGCAGGGTGAGGGCCAGCATGGCGGCGCCTGCGCTCACGATGGCAGCGTGCAGCGCCGTCCGGCGGGCCAGCCGGCCCTCCGCCAGCACGCCGCTGCCGCCGCTCCACGGGGTGCGGTTGGCGTTCAGCCGGTCGGTCTCCACGTCCCGGTATTCGTTGAGATAGTGGGTCATGATCTGCACCGAGGTCACGCCCAGTTGGCCGGCTAGGTACAGGTCCCAGCGCAGCGGCTGCCCCAGGTAGCGCGCCACCGCGGCGCCGAGGGCGTACAACACGGCGCCGCCCAGCAAGAAGGTCGGGCGGCTGAGGCGGAGGAAGGCGATCAACTTCTGCATGTCTGTGTGGACTAATGATACCGCATCCGGGACGATTGGGGGCCGGATGCGGGCAGCGCGCGTTGACGCCCCGGCGCTTCCTGGCCTATAATCTCTCTCCGAGGCCCGGCCGCGCACCTGCCCTGTCCCTGCCTCGCTCAATCCCGACCGATGGAGGTCCCATGCTTCAACTACTGGTCCCCCAACTGGATACGCGGCGCCGCGCGCCGGAAATGATCGAGCTGATCACAGAGGATGGAATCCCGATGGAAACCCCGTGGCATCGCGCACAGATGAACCTGCTGATCGAGTTGACCCACGTCCATTGGCGCGGGCGCACGGATTTCTACACCGGCGGCAACATGTTCCTTTACTTCAGCCTCGAGCAGGCCCGCAACCGCGATTATCGCGGCCCGGACTTCTTCATCGTTACCGGTGTGGACGGGACGCGCGAACGCGAGGCGTGGGTGGTCTGGGACGAGGCCGGACGTTACCCGGACCTGATCGTAGAACTGCTCTCCGACAGCACCGCCCGGGAGGACATGACCGTCAAAAAGGCGCTGTACGAACGCACTTTCCGCACCCCGGAATACTTCTGCTACGATCCCCGCACGCGCGAACTGCTGGGCTGGCACCTGCTGGAGGACCGCTACGAGCCGCTCCTGCCGGATGCGCGGGGCTGGCTGTGGAGCGCGGTGCTGCAACTGTGGCTCGGGGAGTGGGAAGGCGAGCTGCTGGGCCGGCGGGCCATCTGGCTGCGATTCTTCGACGAGGAGGGGGCGCTGGTCCCCACCGAAGCCGAAGCGGCCAGGTTGGAAGCCGAAGCGACAGCCCTGCGCGCGGAGACTGCCGATGCCGAAGCGGCCCGGTTGCGGGCCGAGCTGGCCCGCTTGCGCGCCGGCGCAACGCCGTAGGGGCGAACCTGCGTGTTCGCCCCCCCCGGCGAACCTGCGTGTTCGCCCCCCCCGGCGAACCTGCGTGTTCGCCCCCCCCGGCGAACCTGCGTGTTCGCCCCCCGGCGAACCTGCGTGTTCGCCCCCCCGGCGAACCTGCGTGTTCGCCCCCGGGGCTTAGATCGGCCCCTGCGGCGGGGGTACCGAAAACATCCCCAGCGGCACCCGATCGTCCGCGGCGCCGGTAGCCAGCCGCCGGCCGGTGCGCGGATCGTACAGCCCGGCAAACAACGAGTACCTGCGGCCGGGCGGCAGGTCCGGCGGCAGGGCCAGCGGGTGCGGGTCCACAATGTACTCGCCGGGCAGCCAGCCGGTGGTCGGGCGGCCGTAGCCGGCCGGGACGCCGTCGCTCTGCGCGCGGTTGAGCGCCCCATCGGAAAGATGCACAAAGGCGGCGAAGCTGATCGAGGGCGTGGCCAGCGCGCGCCAGACCAGCGTGACTGTGCTGCCCTCCAGCGTGTAGCCCACCAATTCTGCGAATTCGCCCACCCGGGCATTGATCTGCACCCCGACCGGCGGCTGCGCCCACTGGTGCGGCGGCGCTTCGATTCTCAGGGGGGACAGGGTTCCCGGTTCCCTGCCACCTTCGGCCTGGACCCGGAACCGGTACTCCCCGCCGGGCAGCGTGGCCGGCAGGGTGAGCCGGATCTGCCCGCGCCAGATGTCCCCGGCCTGCCAGCGCTCGGCCGGGAAGCCGGGCACGGGGTCCACCGTCCACGCCGCCTCCCCGAGCCGCAGGGTCACTTTCTCCCCCACCGGGGGCGCCTCCGCGCGCCAGAACAGGGTGAGCAGCAGGGTGTCGCCGGGGCGGGCCGCCTCCCGGTCAACGGCAAAATCCAGCAGGGTGAGCGTCGGGCTGAGCCGCAGACCTGACAGGTCTTCGCGAAGCGGACCTGTCAGGTCTGCGGTGGCCGGCCGGGTGACCTCCACCTCGCCCAGCAGCAGGCGCGGGGCGACCGGGTTGCCGGCCTCGTCCAGCACGGAGTCCGGCGCCTTGGTGTCGAGGTCGAACACCGTGAGCCAGGCCTGATAGCGGCCGGGCGGCGTGCCGGGCAGCACCCGCAACTGGCGGCTCCACTGGGCGTAGCTCTCCGGCAGGGGTGGCCAGAGCGGGGTGTAGGGAGGCTCGCGGTGCCAGCGAGGCACGTCCTGGTCGGCGTCGCTCCACCTCAGGCCCGGCGCGTCTACCAGCGAGAAGGTGGGCCAGTAGCGCACCTCCGTGTGCTCGCGCACGCCCACATAAACCGAAACATCCAGCGCCTGCCCGGAGGGCACGACCATCCGCGAGAAATCGTAGCCGAACAGGCTGACCCCGCCGGCGAAGTCCGCCCGCAGTGGCTGCTTCACCGTGGCCACCGTTTCCCCATCGAAGCGTGTGTGCCGCAGCGGGTTGGGGGCCCGGTCCAGCCAGCCCAGTTTCAATCCCAGCAGCGCCAGCGGCAACAACACAAACGCCGGATGGATTGCGTGGATGTCCCCCTCCGTAGGGGCGACCCTCTGTGGTCGCCCCCCGTGTGGTCGCCCCCCGTGTGGTCGCCCCCCGTGTGGTCGCCCCCCCTCCAGTCGCCCCCCCTCCGGCCCCCCCCGGGAACCCGGTCGGGACGCGGCAAAGGCCGCCCACACGAGGCCGAAGGCCGCCAGCAGGGAAATCAGGGAGGCGGCCAGCCGCAGCGGGGTCAGTTCAAAGCTCACCTGCACGCGGTGCTCCCCGGCCGGCAGATCGAAGGAAATCAGCCCGTAGTCCGGCGTGACTTTGATAATGGCCGGGCGGCCATCCACCCGCACCCGCCAGCCGGGGAAGTAGAAATTGCGGTAGGTCAGGGTGAAGGGCCAGTCAGCCCGCAGGCTGAAGCGCGTGTCCAGCGGGTCGCGCTTGAGGTAGCTGTAGCTCGCGCCCGGCGGCAGGCTGGCCGGGTCAATCCGGTCGGGGAGCTGCCCGGCGATGATGGCCTGCCCCAGCGAGTCATCTGGCGGGAATTGCGGCACGGTGACCGGCATGAACTCGCCTTTGGCGGAGGTGCCGATGGTGGCGCTGTCGTATTCGTAGCGGGCGATGTCGGCCACGCTGGCGTCTTGCAGCCGCGAGCAGTAGCGCGGGTACCACCACGGCAGGTTGGCCAGCAGCAACCCGGCGCAGAACAGGGCAGCGATGAACGACCGCAGGCGATGAACGATGAACAGGCGCAGCGGCCAGAACCTGACCCCTGAAACCTGATACCTGACACCCGCGTCTGCCAGCGCGGCCCCGGCCAGCAGCGCGGCGCACAGGGCGGCCAGGCTCAACATGCGCCACGGGAACTGGGTGAGCGGCAGCAGGGGCAGGTGGTCCCACAGGGGCTTTGTGAGGGGCAGGGTGAGCAGGGCGTAAACCGCCAGCGCGGCGGCGAAGAAGGCCACCCGGCACCAGCGCCCGCGCGATTTGCGGCGCGCCAGCCCGGCCACCGCCGGCAGGGCCAGCAGCGCCGGGATCAGGCCGAGCGTTTTGGCCGGGGAGGGGTTGAGCAGGCGCGGGTCGTCGGCCACTGGCGAGGCCAGCAGTTCGCGCGGGATGAGCCAGTTGGTGTAATAGGTGAAGATGGGCGGGACCAGCAGCCGGTCGGTGCGCACCAGCTTTGTCTCGGCGAGGGCCGGCAGCCAGAAGTAGGCGCTCAGCGCCAGCCCGCCGAGCAATATCAGCGCGCCGTGGACCAGCGTCCGCAGGCTGCGGCGCTCCCACGCCAGCAGCGCGGCAAAGGCCGCCAGCAGCGGCGAGGCCAGCAGGGCGAAGTTGTTGTGGGTGAGGGTGAGGCCGGCGTAGGCGAGGGCGGCGAGGAGCGTGAAGCGTGGAGCGTGGAGGGTGGAGGGAGGAGCGTGGGGCGTGGAGCGTGGAGCGGTGGGGGCGTTCTGCGAGTTGCCAGCCGCCACGCGAAGCGGCCAACCACCACCCGCCAGCGCATGGAGCATGGCCCACAGGATGAGCGGGGGCCAGAGCCAGGCGAAGGACTCGGCCAGCGCGCCCCGGAACAGGATATCGAAGGCGAAGTAGGGGGCGGAGAGGTAGCCCACCGCGGCCACCAATCCGGCGAGCGGGGCGCCCCACAGGTCGCGGGCCAGGGCGTACATTGCCAGCCCGGCGGCCAGCAGCGCCGCGAAATAAGTCAGGTGCAGGGCCAGGCCGTAGTTAAAGCCCAGCAAGTGAAACAGCACCACCACGTAGGCGCTTAGCGGGGCGTAATAGTTGAACAGCGGGTAGCCGAAGCCGTGGGCCAGGTCGGGCGCCCAGCGCGGGAAGAAGTGCCCGGCCCGCAAGAGTTGCTCGATCTCGACCGCGCGGGTGATGTGCAGCGCGCCGTCGTCGGTGCAGGTGCCCATTCCGCGCGCGAGGGGTGTGGCGACGATGGCGGCGAACAGGGCGACGATGAGGTGGGGCAGGTAGCGGCGGAGGCGGGGGGGCACGCCGGGCAGTATACCAGAATGGGGATGGGGGATTGGGGATTGGGGATTGGGGATTGGAGATTTGAGATTTGAGATTGGGGATTGGGGATTGGAGATTTGAGATTTGAGATTGGGGATTGGAGATTGGGGAATGGGGAATGCGGGTGTCTGCGATTCGTAGTCGGCGCATCCCCATGCGCCGAGATTCCCCCCGTGCGTCGAGATTCTCCG
>CAYZNA010000206.1:0-6961 GCA_964478665.1 uncultured Anaerolineales bacterium | reverse complement strand
GGGTGGCGTGCGGGCGCAGGGTGTAGGAGCGAGTCGCGGCGGCATCGGCGGGCGGCTGCGGCATGTAGTTCAGAGTATCACAAACAGCGCCAAAAAAACGCCAAAAGGGGCGGGCGCAAAACGAGACCCGCAGATCAGCGCCGTAGCGTCGGCGGTCATTTCGGGATACAATCTCCGTATCTTCAGTATTCCGTGGGAACGCATGCCGCGAAGCGTGCGTTCCCTGCGCAAGGGGCGCACGCTTCGCGCTATACGCCCCAGATTATTGAGGAGATACCAGTCTCCCAATGCCCACGCTTACCCTGCGCTGTTTTGGGCCGCCGGAGGTGCGGCTGGGCGAGGCGGCGCTGACCGGTTTTTCCACCCGCAAGGCGCTGGCTCTGCTGCTGTACCTCGCCTGTCACGCCGGACAGGCGTTCAGCCGCCAGTACCTGGAGGCGCTGCTGTGGGGCGAGAGCACGCCCGAACACGCCTCCCGCAGCCTGCGCCAGGCGCTGGTCAATTTGCGGCGCGTCCTGCCCCAGGGATACCTGCTGGTCACGCGCGGGACGGTGGCCTTCAACCCGGAGAGCGACCACAGTCTCGATGTGGCCCGCTTCGAGTCCGGCCCGCCCGACGTCAGCCTGTTCACCGGCGGCTTTTTACAGGGCTTTGACCTGCGCGACGCCCCGCTCTGGGAAGAGTGGCTGCAAACCCGGCGCGAGACCCTGCAAACCCGCGCCCTGCTGGCCATGGAGGCCCAGGGCGCGCGTCTGGCGGCCGGCGGCGATTACCCACTGGCAGCGCAATACTACCTGTGCGCTCTCTCCATGGACCTCTGGCGCGAGGCCGCCCACCAGGGGCTGATGCGCGTGTACGCCCTCAGCGGTGACCGGGCGGCCGCGCTGGCCCAATACGAGCGGTGCCGCGCCGCGCTGGCGGAGGGTCTGGGCGTGGAGCCGCTGCCGGAGACTCAGGCGCTTTACCGGCAGATACTGGAAGGCCTGCCCCTGCCCGCCGGGGGCCGGCGCCCGGTGGCGCCACTATTGCCTTTCGTCGGGCGCAGCAACGCCCACGCGCTGTTGGTAGCCGACTGGCAGGAATGCCGTGGCGGCGCCCGGCTGACCCTGGTGGAAGGGGAGGCCGGGCTGGGCAAGACCCGGCTGGTGGAAGAGGTGCTGCGGCAGGTTGCCCTGCGCCAGGCGCGGGTTGCGTGCGGACAGTGCGTGGAATTTGCCGCCGAGGTGCCCTACCGGCCCATCGTGGAGGCCCTGCGCTCGCTGCTAAACGGTTCCCCGGCCTTTCTGTCCTCTCTCTCGCCCATCTGGCTGGCCGAACTCACCCGCCTGCTGCCGGAACTGCGCGAACGCTACCCCGACCTGCCCCAGCCCAGGTCGGGCGAGGGCGAGGCCGCACGCCAGCGCCTGTTTGAGGCCGCCACCCGCTACGTCCGGGCGGCCGGCGAAAACCCGCTTTCGGTGAGCGGCGCAGCCCTGGTTTTCTTTCTGGACGACCTGCACTGGGCGGACCGCGCCACGCTGGATCTGCTCCACCATCTGGTCCACGCCCTGGCCTCTGCTCCTCTCCCCTCCGGCGCCGGAGACGTGTGGTTTGTGGGCACAGTTCGCCCGGAGGAGACTCAACTGTCAGACGCGCTGACGCGCATGAGGCAAAACCTGGCGCACGAAGGGCTGGCGCGTCTCTTGCCGTTGACCCCGCTGAGCGACGGGGCTGTGCACCAGATTGCGGCTTCGCTGAGCGACGACCCGGCGCTGGCCTCCTTCTTGGTGAGCGAAAGTGGGGGCAATCCGTTTATCCTGAGTGAAGTAGTGAAGGAGTTGCAGGAGACCGGGCGGCTTCAGCCCACCCCGGCCGGGCGCTGGGTGGTGGCGGGCAACCTGACCAGCGAAATGGTGCCGGAACGCGTGGAAGAACTTGCCCTGCAGCGCGTTGGACGCCTGCCCGAGCTGGCCCGTCAATGGCTGAATTTCGCAGTGGTCATCGGTGAGCCGTTTGCCCCGGACTTACTGGCCGAGATGGTGGGGGAACAGCAGCCCGCCCTGCCCCCGGTTCTGCAAGCATGGCAGGCGCGCCGCCTGCTTCAGCCGGACGCGGCGGGGCGATACGATTTTGTGCACGATAAGATTCGGGCCGCCATTTATCACTACCTGGCCCCGGATTTGCGCAAGTTATGCCACGAGCGAGTGGGGCAGGCACTGCTCGACCGGGCGGTGGGGTACGCCGTCGGCCCGTCCGGCAGTTGGGGACCGGGCCTGCCTTCCGGCGCCGTCCCGGACGAGGTGGCGGCGCAGGTGGCCTATCACTTTGAGCGCAGTTTCAACCCGCGCCCGGCCGTGCGTCCAGCATTTCGGCCACAAAAGCCTCAGCCGGGTCGTGCAGCAACTCGCGGTAGCGCGCCAGCAGCTCGGCGGCGCGCAGACCCTGCCAATCCGCCGGCAGCAGCAGCGGCGGCAGGTTGGGATCGCGCCGGGGAAAGCCGGAGTATTCTTGCGTCACCCAGAAGCGCCCTACGAATGTGACATAATTCACTATGTTGATTTTCAGCAAAACCGTGCTAAACTATCGTCATGTCGCACTTTCCGAACGGAACACCGCCGTTTTGGAGCATTATGGCAAGCGCGCTTCGTCGTGCGGACGCCTGGCCAGCCCAGGCCAACGCCCTGCCCGGTCGCCTGAACAGCCCCTGCGGAGCCAGCCCTGAGTTTGGGTTGGCTCCCTTGTTTTTAACTAAGTTGCTCAGCTTCGTCCAGTTCGGATGGCCGCATCGTGATGATTGACTGCCACATCCACCTCAGCCGTCCGGAACACGAGCACCCGTGGGTGTTCGAGTTCATACAGTCCCAGTTCGAGGGCGACATCTACGAGGTGGCCGAGCGCGTGCTCACCCCGGCGGGAATCCGCAGCTTCTTGCAAGAGGCAGAGCTAGACCTGGCCATTGGCCTGGCAGAGATGTGCCCGATCACTACCGGCACCTGCACCAACGAGTACACCGCTGAATTCTGCCGCGCCGCCAACGCCCTGCCGGATCCGGCGAGCGGCCCGCGCGGCCGGCTGCTGTGGTTTGCCAGCATCAACCCATACATGGAGAACGACCTGGGCCAGGCGCTGGAGCACTGCGTGCGGGACCTGGGCGCCGCCGGCTTCAAAGTCTACCCGGTGTACCAGCACCATTACGTGCATGAGCCGCGCATGTACCCGCTGTACGCAAAGGCGCAGGAGTTGGGAGTGCCGATGCTGGTCCACACCGGCTCTTCGATCTTCAAAGGTGCGCGCATCAAGTACGGCGACCCGCTGCACCTTGACGACGTGGCCATTGACTTCCCGGACCTCACCATCTGGATGGCGCATTCCGGGCGCCCGTTCTGGTACCAGCAGGCCTTCTGGCTGGCGCGGCGCCATCCCAACGTCTATCTGGAAGTCTCCGGACTGCCCGGCAAAAAGCTGCTGGAATACTTCCCGGACCTTGAGCGGCTGGCCCTCGCCGGCAAGGTCGTGTACGGGTCCGATTGGCCGGGCAACCCCTACATCCGGCGCAACATCGAGGCCATCCAGGCCCTGCCGCTGCGCGAGTCTACCATCGAGAAAGTCCTGGGCGGCAATGCCGCGCGGGTGCTCGGGCTGGCAGCTTGAGGCCCGGCAAGTCAGGGAGACCAGAGCGTGAAAGAGCTACTTCTGGCCAACCAGGCCATCGCGCGGGGAGCGTGGGAGGCGGGCGTGCACTTCGCCGCCGGCTATCCGGGCACACCCAGCACCGAGATCCTCGAATCGCTGGTGCGCTACCCCGACCTGCACGCCCAGTGGTCGGCCAACGAGAAGGTGGCCTTCGAGGAAGGCATGGGCGCCGCCATCGGCGGGCTGCGGGTGCTGGTTACCATGAAACACGTGGGCCTGAACGTGGCCGCCGATGCGTTCATGGTCTTCCCCTACTCCGGGACCAATGGCGGCTTTGTGGTGGTTTCCGCCGACGACCCCGGCATGCACTCCTCCCAGAACGAGCAAGACAATCGCTACCTGGCGCTGATGGCGCGCGTGCCCATCGTGGAACCCGCCACCGCCCAGGAGTGCAAGGACTACGTCGGGCTGGCGCTGGACCTTTCCGAACAGTTCAGCGTCCCGGTCATGTTCCGCACCACCACGCGCCTGGCGCACCACAAGGGCCTGGTGGAATTGGGCGAGCGTGTGGCGGTGCCCCGGCGCGACTTCACGCCGGACCCGAAGCGCTTCTCTGTGCCGATTTACCGCAAGCTGCTGCGCCCCGGCGTGGAAACCCGCCTGCAGCGCCTGACCGAATACGCCGAAACCACGCACTTCAACCGGGAGGAGGGCAGCGGCGCGGAGATCGGGGTCGTGACCAGCGGCATTTGCTACAGCTACGTGCGCGAGGTGCTGCCGGAGGCCGACGTGCTGCGCCTGGGCCTGACCTACCCCCTGCCCCCCAACCACCTGCGCGACTTTTGCGCCCGCCACCGCACCGTATACGTGGTGGAGGAGGGCGATGGCTTCATCGAAAACCAGATGCGCGCCATGGGCATCAGCAATCTGATCGGCAAGGAGCTGTTCGGCAACATCGGCGAATACTCGCCGGGGCGGCTGGCGGCCGCGCTGGGACGGGGGAAAGTGCCTGCGCCCCTCGGCGAGGGCATCACCGTGCTGCCCCGGCCCCCAATGTTCTGCATCGGCTGCGGCCACCGCACGGTGTTCAGTGCCCTGCGCCAGTTGCGGGTGACCGTGGCCGGCGACATCGGCTGCTACACCATGGGCGCCCTGCCCCCCTATGAGGCCGAGCACACCACCTTCTGCATGGGCGCCAGCATCGGGACCGCCTTCGGGTTGGAAAAGGCCGGGCACAAGCGCACCGTGGCAGTCATCGGGGATTCCACTTTCGTCCACGCCGGCATCCCGCCGCTGATAGATGCGGTGTACAACGGCAGCACGCTCACGCTGGTGGTTCTGGACAACAGCACCACCGGCATGACCGGCGGCCAGCCCTACACCGGCTCGGGCAAGACGCTGAACGGCAAGGCGGCTGCAAAGCTGGACCTGCCCGGGCTGATTCGGGCGGTGGGGGTTGAACACGTGGAAGTGGTGGACACGTGGGACCGCAGGGGCGTGGGCCAGGCCATCCGGCGCGCGCTGGCGCACCCCGGCCCGGCGGTGGTGATTGCCCGCGGGCTGTGCCAGCAGATCCCGGAGATGAAGTATCGCGACGCTGTGCCCTACTACGTGGACGAATCGCTGTGCACCCGCTGCGACGCCTGCTTCAAGGTCTGGTGCCCGGCCATCACCCGCACCGAGGCCGGCTTCCCGCTGATCAGCGCCTCCCAGTGCACCGCCTGCACCGTGTGTGCGCAGGTTTGCCCCACCGATGCAATTTACCCCTGGCGCGTCGAAGCGCCCATTGCGGGGGCAGAGAGCGTGCTGGCGTTATGAACAATCGGATCTACAGCCTGCTCTTCGTGGGCGTTGGCGGGCAGGGAGCGCTGCTGGCGGCGGAGATCACCGCCCTGACCGCGGCGCGGGTGGGCTACGACGTCAAGCAGACCGAGGTCCACGGCGTCTCGCAGCGCGGCGGCAGCGTGGAGACCCACCTGCGCTTTGGCCCGCAGGTGCATTCGCCGGTGGTCACGCCCGGCCAGGCAGATGCGCTGGTGGCCCTGGAAAAGCTGGAAGCGCTGCGCTTCGCCCACTTTGTCAACCGCGAAAGCGGCGTGATTCTGGTCAACGACCTGGAGCTGGTGCCTGGCTCGGTCATCAACGCCGAGAGCCTGTACCCCCACAACATCCAGCCCTATTTGCAGGACCACGGCTACCGGGTACAGACCACCACGGCCACCATCATCGCCCGCGAATTGGGGGACGCCCGCATGGCAAACACCGTGATGCTGGGCGCCCTGGCCGCCTACCTGCCCTTCTCGCCCGACGACTGGCGCGCCACCCTGGAGACCCGCATCCCGTTGAAATATCGCGCCGCCAATCTGGCCGCCTTTGCTGCCGGCAGCACCGCGCCGTAGGGGGCGCACCCCCTTGCGCCCCCTTGAACCGACAGGACGCGCAGACCCCTACACAGGAGGCTGGCATGGACGCGCCAAAAGGCAGTGAACTGATCTACGACTGGAACCTGCTGGGGGACCATTCCCCCTTCCCCGCGCAGGTGCTGATCACCGACGAGACCCTGCGTGACGGGCTGCAATCGCCATCCATCATCCACCCCGCGCTGGAGGACAAGCTGCGCATTCTGCACCTGATGCGCGATCTGGGGGTGGACGCCGCCGACCTCGGCCTGTGCGGCGCGGGCGAGCGCTTCAAGAACGACGTCACCCGCCTGGCGCGAGAGATTGTAGATCGGAAAATGCTTATCCAGCCGCAGAGCGCCGCACGCACACTGGAGGCCGACATCGCCCCGATTGTGGACGCCTCCGAGCAGGCCGGCATTCCCATCGAGGCCTGCATTTTCATCGGCTCAAGCCCCATCCGCCAGTACGCCGAGGGCTGGACGCTGGACAGGCTGCTGGAGCTGGCCGAGTCGGCGGTGGCTTTCGCCGTGGGCCACGGGTTGCCGGTGATGTTTGTCACCGAGGATACCACCCGCGCCCGGCCGGATCACCTGCGCCAACTGTACAGCGCCGCCATGCGCGCCGGCGCACGTCGCATTTGCGTGGCCGATACCGTGGGCCACGCCACGCCGGACGGGGTGCGCAACCTGGTGCGCTTCGTGAAAGGTGTGGTGGATGAGGTCAACCCGGAAGTGGGCGTTGACTGGCACGGGCACAAAGACCGGGGCATGGACATCATCAACAACATTGCCGCGCTGGAGGCGGGCGCCGACCGGCTACACGCCTGCGCGCTGGGCATCGGCGAACGCTCCGGCAACACCCCCATGGAACTGCTGCTGGTCAACCTGAACCTGATGGGTATCTCTGACCGCGACCTGCACAAGCTCCCGGATTACTGCGAACTGGTC
>CAYZNA010000205.1:0-7009 GCA_964478665.1 uncultured Anaerolineales bacterium | reverse complement strand
CGATTGGAGCGCAAGCACGCGACTGATTTCGACACGTTCACCGCTCGGTTGAAGGGGCGGGCCACTCCCGCCGAAGAAGACGACTGGCTCGCGTGGCGATCAGCCCGAAGTATGTTGGCCGACTGGCAACAAGCCTATCGGGACTTGCTCAATGACCGCTCTCGCCGATGATTTGCTCAAGCTCCTGCGCGAGCATCCGTTGGTCAAGAGCGTGCGGGTTGTCAACTACGACGAAACGCCCACAGGCAAGTTGGAGCTGAAAATTCGCTGTCGTCTCGTCAGGGACCATCAATTGCAAGTATGGCTACACCATGAGCCGACTTTTCAGGACTACGCCTATCAGTTGTTCACGGACCACCCGCTATTGCGATGGGACAACTCTCCGCACTACCCCGACATTTCGACTGCGCCGCATCACTTTCACAGCGAGAATGAAGAAGTGAGCGAATCGCCACTTTCAGGCAAGCCGCTGAGAGATGTGAAGATGGTTTTGAGCGAGATTGAGAAGTGGCTATTCAAGTCAACAGAGAGTCCAGAAGAGTAAACGTGATTGGCGGCGATCAATGTTGGCCTCGAATCGTTCTACGCCAGCCTCACGGCGCAGGGGGCGCGGTCCGTGCAGGTAGATTGGCGCCCCCCCGCTGCCGGAAACGAGCGCATGATGGCGTTGCTGGCGAAGATGAAGAGTGGTAATCAGTAAGTGGTAATTGGATCTCCTCTGGTGGCACGCCTGTCGGGATGGCGGCAATGCCGCAGTTGACGGGCGGAGTGCAACAGACCCTTGTACAGGCAGGCACGGCCGTTGGCCGAAAAGGAAAACGTCTCTATCAATCAGCCGAAAGAAATCTGACCGCGCGACAACAAGGGCCCCAGACATCGAGCCCGAACAGCCCGACCGTCTGCCGATCACGGGCGACTACCACCGACCACTTACCACTTACCAACAATGGAGTCAATCATGGACATAGACACCGCCAACCTCACCGCCGTCACCCGCATGATGGACGCCCGACCTATCCTGAAGGGTGTCGCGACTGCGAGAGACGTGATCCCCGGCATGAAGGAAAACCTGATCCTGCACGCCGGGCCGCCGATTGAGTGGGGGCGCATGTCCGGCCCGCTGCGCGGCGCGGTGACCGGCGCGCTGCTGTTCGAGGGGCGGGCGCAGGACGAGGACGAGGCCACCGCGCTGGTCGAGCGCGGCGCGGTCGAGTTCGCCCCCTGCCATGAGCACAACGCCGCCGGCCCGATGGCCGGCGTGATCTCGCCCTCCATGATGGTGTACGTGGTGGAGAACGTCACCCACGGCAACCGGGCCTTCTCCAACCTGAACGAGGGCTACGGCAAAGTGCTGCGCTATGGTGCCTACAGCGCGGAGGTACTGAACAAGCTGCGCTGGATGAACGAGGCCCTCGGCCCGGCGCTGGCCGCGGCGCTGGCGGAGACCGATGGGATTGACCTACGCGCGCTGATCGCCGAGGCGCTGCACATGGGCGACGAGGGTCACAACCGCAACAAAGCCGGTTCGCTGCTCTTCCTCAAGCAACTGGCCCCGCTGCTGGCAAAGGTCGTTTCCGACCGCGAGGAGCTGGGGGGGATCCTGCAATTCATCGGCGATAACGCCTTGAGCGTGCTCAACCCGGTGATGGCCGCCTGCAAGGCCATGACCGATGCCACCCACGGCGTGGAGGGTAGCACCGTGGTCACCGCCATGGCCCGCAACGGCACCGACTTCGGCATCCGGGTCAGCGGGCTGGGCGGGCAGTGGTTCACCGCTCCGGCGGAGATCCCGGTCGGGCTGTTCTTCTCCGGCTTCACCCAGGACGACGCCAACCCGGACATCGGCGACAGCGCCATCACCGAGACGGCCGGCATCGGCGGGTTTGCCATGGCCACCGCCCCGGCCATCGTCACGTTCGTCGGCGGCACCCCAAAGGACGCACTGAACGCCACGCTGGAGATGTACGAAATCACCGTCGCCGAGCACCGCCACTTCACCATGCCCGCCCTCGACTTCCGCGGCACGCCCACCGGCATTGACCTGCGCAAAGTGGTCGAGCTGGGCATCACCCCGCGCATCAACACCGGCATCGCCCACAAACTGCCGGGCATCGGTCAGGTGGGCGCCGGGCTGGTCCGCCCGCCGGTGGGGATGTTTGAGGAGGCGGTGGTGGCGTTTGCTCGGGAATATGGGATTGGAGATTAGAGATTGGAGATTGGAGATTGGAGGTGAGACATGGCGACAGCGATGGAGGACTTGAGGGTGCTGCGGGCGGCTGAAGAGACCGCCGACGCCATCTGGAAACGGGTGGTTCAGTGGGATGATTTCGCGAAGGACGTGGTTGGAAAACAGATGGCAAGGTCTGCTGACTCTATTGGAGCGAATATCGCCGAGTCATTTGGCCGCTTCAACTACGGTGAGAAAATCCAGTTCCTGTACTACGCGCGCGGCAGTGTCTTCGAAACGAAGTATTGGCTCAACCGGGCCGGGTCGCGGGCGTTGATGTCTGCGTCCGAGACGCAGGAATACGCGAATCGGCTGACCGACATCGCCCGCCAGATCAACACATTTGCCAGCAGTCTAAAGTCGCAACGCTCTGGAGACCACAGAAAGCCACTGGTCGTTCATGAGCCTTCCGCGGCCTATGCGGTCGAGTTGCCCGAGGACTTCTCCGACGCCCTCTTCGACGAAAGCGACCTCGCGTGGCTACAATCCTGATCCCCAACCTACAATCTCCCATCTCCGACACCAATCCCCAATCCCCAATCCCCAATCCCCAATCCCCAATCCCCAATCCCCAATCTCCCGCGAAGCGTCCAATCTCTCTGGAGGAACCCATGCAAATCCACGACCTCTCTCAAGACCTGAATCAAGACTGCTCCTTCTGGCCCTTCTACCCCCCCTTTGAAGTCAAGTACTTCAAGCGCAAGTCCGAGCACGGGGTGAACGCCCAGTACATCCAGACCTCCAATCACATGGGCACCCATCTGGACGCGCCGCGCCACTTTGTGACCAATGGCAAGACCATTGACCAGATCCCCATCGAGTGGTGCTACGGCCCCGGCGTGATCGTGGACGTGAGCGACATCTGCGACGACCTGGCCCTGTTCACTCCCGAGGACATCGAGGCCCGCGCCGAGGTGCGCGAGGGCGACATCCTCTTCATCCACACCGGCTGGCACAAGTACTCCTTCCTCAGCCCGCAGGGCGACGAAGAGCGCTACATCCAGCGCCACCCCGGCCCACACTTCAGCATCTGCGACTGGCTGCTGGAGAAGAAGATTCACATCTGGGGCGTGGACATGATCTCCACCGATCACCCCATGAACTTGCCCATTGGCCGCTTCCTGGGCAAGGGCGGGCTGGAGCACTGGCAGAAGGTGCGCCGCAAGTGCGAAGAGAAGTACGGCGCCGACAAGCTGGATGAACTCTTCCCCGACTCCGCCTACCAGCTCACCCACAACGCCCTGTTCCCGCACGACTGCATCCACGTGGAGAACCTCGGCGGCGACATCGGCCTGCCGGAATTGCACAACAAGCGCATCATCCTCGGCGCTTTCCCGTGGAAGTTCAAGGGCGGCGAAGCGGCCTTCTGCCGCGCGGTCGCCTTTACCGAATAGTCAATCCTCACTCACCACTTACCACTTACCAGGAATCGCTAAGAACCTGTAAAAGCATGACTTTCCGGCTTCAGACCCTAAGGGTCTTAAAGACCCTTAGGGTCTTGACCGAGCTTGTTCTTTTACGATTGGTAAGTGGTAAGTGCCGGAGCTTCCATGACCACTCGCTACTTCGGCGCCCCGATCACACGCAACGAAGACCCCCGCCTGCTCACCGGTCAGGCCCTGTTTGTGGACGACGTGGAACTGCCGGGGATGCTGCACGCCGCCTTTCTGCGCAGCCCGTACGCCCACGCTCGCCTCCGTTCCATAGACGTCTCGGGGGCGCTGGCGCGGGAGGGCGTGATGGCCGCCTACACCGCCGCCGATCTGGGCGACTACTGGCAGCCCGGCCCGCTGCTGGTGCCGCCGCCCCCGGTCGAGGGCAGCGTCTTCCACGCCCGCACCCAGGTACCCCTCGCCCGCGACAAAGTGCGCCACGTGGGCGAGCCAATTGCCGTGGTGATCGCCGAAAGTCGCTACCTGGCCGAAGATGCCCTGAGCGACATTCTGGTGGACTTCGAGGCGCTGCCGGCAGTGGTGAGTCTGGAGCAGGCGCTGGCCCCCGATACCTTCGGTAATCGGGGGCTGGCACCGGACGCGGCCCGGGTGCACGACGACCTTGAGTCGAACGTCGCCGCCCACGTGATCCAGCGCAAGGGCGGCGACTACGCCGAGGCCCGCGCCCGCGCCGACCTCGTGCTCAAGCGCCGCTTTCGCTACGATCACGGCGCCGCGGCCGCCATGGAGAACCGGGGCATCGTGGCCCAGTGGGACGCGCGCGCGGCGAAGCTGACCGTGTGGGACACCACCCAGGCGCCCATCGCCATCCGCAACGGATTGGCCGGCATGTTGGGCCTCTCGGAGAATCAGGTGCGGGTGATCGCGCCCTTCATCGGCGGCGGCTTCGGGCCGAAGATCATGATGTTCTACCCGGAGGAGGTCGTATTGCCGTGGGCCGCCATCCGGCTCAATCGCCCGGTCAAGTGGATCGAGGACCGCGCCGAGAACTTCGTCGCCACCACCCAGGAGCGCAACCAGATTCACGAGGCCGAAATCGCGCTCGCCGCCGATGGCCGCATCCTCGGCATGCACGACGTGTTTCTGCACGACACCGGGGCCTACGACCCCTACGGCCTCACCGTGCCGCTGAACAGCCAGTGCACTTTGCTGGGACCCTATCACATCCCCAGCTACTACTCAGCGTGCACCGTGCTCTTCACCAACAAGACCATCGTCACCCCCTACCGGGGCGCCGGACGGCAGCACGGGGTGTTCGTCATCGAGCGCCTGCTGGACCTGGCCGCGCGGGAGCTGGGAATGGACCGCACCGAGATCCGGCGCAAGAACTACATCCCGCCGGACCGCTTCCCCTACAACAACGAGGTGATCTATCAGGACTTTGCCCCGCTGGTGTACGACAGCGGCAACTACGGCCCGATTCTGGACCGGGCGCTGGAGATGATCGGCTACGAGGCTTTCCTGCGCGAGGAGCAGCCGCGTCTGCGCGCCGCCGGCCGGCGAGTGGGGATCGGGGTGGTGGCCTACGTCGAGGGCACCGGCATCGGTCCCTACGAGGGCGCGCGGGTGAAGGTGCAGACCAGCGGCAAGGTGTCGCTGGTCACCGGCGTCGGCACCCAGGGCCAGGGGCACTACACCAGCTTCGCCCAGGTGGCGGCAGAGCAACTGGGGGTGGACGTGCGCGATGTGGAGGTGATCACCGGCGACACCGACCAGTTCTACTGGGGCGCCGGCACCTTTGCCAGCCGGGGCGCGGTGGTGGCCGGCAACGCCATCAACGAGGCGGCTAAAGATGTGCGCCGCAAGGCCCTGCGGCTGGCAGCCGAGCACTTCGAGTGTTCGGAAGAGGATCTGGAGCTGGTCGAGGGCCAGGTGCGGGTGAAGGGCGTGCCGGCCCGGACCATCGGGCTGGGCCAACTGGCCGCACAGGCCAACCCGCTGCGCGGCGCGGTCAAGCCCGGCACCGTCCCCGGGCTGGAGGCCACCAACTACTTCGGCCCGGCCAGCGGCGCCACCGCTGCCGGCGTGCACGCCATGATCGTCGAAGTGGACCCCGAGACGCTGGACGTGGAAATTAAGAAATACGTGGTGGTCCACGATTGCGGCACGGTGATCAACCCGCTCATCCTCGAGGGGCAGGTGCAGGGCGGGGTGGCTCAGGGCATCGGCAACGCCTTCTACGAGCAACTGGTCTACGATGACAACGGGCAACTGCTCACCGGCACTTTTATGGATTACCTTATCCCGACCGCGCTGGAAATGCCACCCATTCAGACCGGTCACACCGTCACGCCCTCGCCACTCAACCCGCTGGGAATCAAAGGCGCGGGCGAGGCCGGCGCCATCCCGGTGGGCGCCCTGTTTGCCCAGGCCGTGGAAGATGCCCTCGCTGTTCCCGGGCTGGAGATTCTGGAGATCCCGCTCAGCCCCGGACGGTTGTGGGAGCTGGTGCAGGGCAGATAGTGGTATCAAGGCCCTGAGGGTCTCGAAGACCCTCAGGGCCTGAAACCGGGAAGCGGATAGGTTGACTCCCATGTCCCCCCTCTCCTTTCTCTCCGCCGAGGATATTGAGGCTATTCACACTGCCACGCTACGGATTCTGGATGAGACGGGTATCCTGTTGACTCACCCCGAAGCGCGCACCCTGCTCGATGGGGCCGGCGCCACGATCCTGCAAAACAGGGTGCTCCTGCCCCCCGAACTGGTTGAATCGTCCCTGGCGTTGTGCCCGCCAACCTTCACCCTGAGGGGCCGCGGCGGAAACCAGGCCACCCTCGGCGGCGGGGAATTGCACTGGCACAACCTGGGCGGCGCGCCGAATGTTTACGATCCGGTCAGCAACCAGCGCCGCCCGGCAACCGTTGCCGATGTGCAGGACGCCGCCCGCCTGCTGGATGCTCTACCCAACTGCACCACGGTGACGCCGTTCTTCACCCCGCAAGATGTGCCCGGCGAAATTATGTTGCTGGCGATGTACCGCCACACCCTGCCGCACACCCTCAAGCCGGTCCACGGACCGGGTTTGCAGAACGCTGCCGAAGTGGGATACCTGGCCCGCATGGCGGAAGTGATCGGCCCGCCGCCGGAAGTGCTCAGCCTGGGGATTTCCCCCATCAGCCCGCTGACCTTCCCCGATGAAACCAGCGCGGCCATTCTCGCAACCGCCCGGCCGGGGATACCCTTCGGGCCATTGCCCTGCCCCATGGCGGGGGCGACCGCGCCGCTCTCCCTGGCCGGGGCGCTGGCGCAGCAAAACGCCGAAGTGCTGGCCGCCATCGTGCTGGCCCAACTGGCACACCCGGGACTGCCGGTTTACTATTGCGGCCGG